>JAILGV010000151.1 GCA_024696355.1 Solobacterium sp. | reverse complement strand
TACCAGGGCAAAACCGGACCGGATATTGCGGTTCAGATTATGACTGACGGAGGCAATGTTCAGACAGGAGCGATCGGCAGCGTTGAGCTCAACGGAGTCGTATCCGGTTATGACTTCGATGATGCATGGTTCGGAAAGCTTGCGGCTGTAGCCAACGATCCCAACGTGGAAGCACTTCTGGCTGTTGGTTCCGGACAGACGGTATTTGCCGGATTCAAGCCGGAAGGAAAGGTTCTCGGTGACATCGACTGCTATACTGCAGATTCTGTTGCGCTGATGGAATCCGGAACACTGAATTATCTGGCAGGCAAGTTCTCTGCATCAATCGGTCCGATTTTTGCGGCGACATTATCGGCTGTTTACGGAAAACCGATCAGAGACAACGGAAATGCATTTGCACTTTCCCAGGGCTACTGGATTGCGGAAGACGGTGAAACTGCAAAGAAATACTATGCCGTTGATTCTTCAACAACAGAGCCGGCATATACAAAAGAAAAACTGGATACACTGATCGGTGCATCCTATGAGGATTTTGCTTCATTTGTCGGAGCGTATTCATTTGAGGAAATACAGAAGTAAATAAGAATATAGAAAGCCTGAGGTGTTGTTTATGACAATCGGAAAGAAAGCGGCCGGTACGCTGGGACTGCCGCTGCTGGTACTCGCAGTATGTCTGATCATCAGCGGATCGAGAGGGGTCACACTGTTCGATTCCGGGCTGAGCTGGCTTACATTCGTCCGTGCGGCTGTAAATGTCGTGCTGGTGACCTTTGCTCTGTCCATTAATCTGAATTCCGGAAGATTTGATTTCTCGATCGGCTCGACCGCTCTGCTGTCTTCCGTCATCAGTTCTCTGGCTGCGGCAAAGCTGAATATGGGACCGGTGTTTATGCTGCTTCTTTCCGTTGTCACCGGAGGCTTTCTGGGGTTTCTTTCGGGACTGACATACGTGACGGTGAAACTTCCGCCGATCATTGTTTCGCTGGCGGTTGCCCTGTTCTATGAAGGTATGGCGTTCACGCTGACAGGCGGTCACGGAGTGACGTTTGCCGGAAATGCCGCATTGATGAATTTCGGCACCATCACAAATTATCTGCTGATTGCGGCTGCTGCGGTTGTGCTTATGATTGTCATTTTTGATCATACGAAATTCGGATATGAATACAAGGCGCTTCAGTCAGGCCAGAAGGTCGCTGTGAATACCGGAATCAGAGAGGTTCCGAATGCGGTTCTGTGCTATCTGGCAGCGGGAATGCTGATGGGAGCACAGGGATTTGTTTCGGCAACCAATAACGGGTCCATTACAATGGCGCTGAATTTCGGATCGATATCACCGATGTTCATGGCATTCCTGCCGATGTTCATCGGCGGGTTCATCGGACGTTATTCCAATGAAAAGCTCGGTTATCTTCTCGGCGCAGTATGCAGCGCACTGATTTCTCTGGTATATGTCAGGCTGAATGTTTCTTCTTCAAGTCAGCAGATTATTTCTGCCCTGCTGATGGTATCCTTCCTCATTTATCTGAACAATGAGGGAAGGCTGAAGGCACTTTTCAAAAGGTGAAACGCAGATGATCAACAGAACATTTATAAAAAAGGCGGAGGAGCTGAAACCCGTTCTTTTCACTGAAACAAGAATTCTTGACGGAGACAGCAGACTTCTTCAGACCGGTGATGAAGCTGTCTATGATTTCGGCAATCACTATACAGGATATCTTGAAATTGATTTTGCGCCGGAAGGCCGTCATCAGGATGCACCGCTGTTCTTCTCATTGCAGTTTGCGGAAATCAGAGAGGAACTGGAAAATGATGCGGATGCATATAACGGCTGGATTTCACGGAGCTGGGTCCAGCAGGAACAGTTTCATATCGATGTTCTTCCGGCGGTATGCCGGCCGGAAAGAAGATATGCATTCAGATATGTAAAAATCAGAATCATCAGTACATCATCCAACTATTCTGTCAGAATCAGACAGCTGAAGCTGAATGCTGTTTCCAGTGCCGATGACCGCGCCCTGAAACAGATTGAAATGAAGGAGGCTGACCGCAGGCTTGACATTGTTTCCTGCAGGACACTTCACGAATGCATGCAGGATGTATTTGAGGATGGTCCGAAAAGAGACAGGAGGCTGTGGCTGGGTGATCTAAGGCTTGAAGCCCTGGCTGATTACGAAACATACGGCAATACGGATCTTGTCAGAAGATGTCTGTATCTGTTTGCGGGAAGCACTCTGGAAGATGGA
>JAILGV010000122.1 GCA_024696355.1 Solobacterium sp. | reverse complement strand
TACCGTTTCGCCGTATGTCTCCGCAAACTCAGCACCGCTGACAGTGAAATCAAAGAAAGCCGTCCGCATGGTATCTCCTGCTCTGCCTTCTGCGAACCCGTTGGAGCTGATTACCGTCGTATCCCGCGGTACATCCTCCGGATTCAACGGTTCCAAAACATTTTCTGTATGTGCTCCGCAGCCTGCCATCATTACGGCAAGTGCAGCTGCGATCAATTTTTTCAACATTTCTGACATACGCCGACCTCGTTAACAATGCAATTTTAACATGAACAAAGCTGAACAATCTCCTCAATTGTATCCACAAAGCGAATGACGCCGTAATCTTCCCTGCTCAGGAAGCCTGTGTCAACCATTCTGCGGAACATTTCATGCAGGGGATCATAATATCCGTTCACATTCAGGAGAATAACCGGCTTGTCCAGTATCCCCAGTCTGACGCAGGAAATCACTTCCGATATCTCCTCCAATGTCCCCGGTCCGCCCGGCAGGGCAATAAACACATCACCGAGTTCAATCATTTTTGCCTTGCGTTCCGCCATTGTTGATGTCAGCAGAATCTCGGTCAGTCCCTCATGCTTTCTTCCTCTTGCGGCAAGAAATCCCGGCATGACGCCGATTGCCTTTCCGCCGTGCTTCAGACAGCTGTCTGCGATAATGCCCATTGTGCCGTCATTGGCTCCGCCGTATACCAGTGTATGCCCGCTTTCGGCAATCCAGCTTCCAAGCTTTTCAGCCGTTTCTGCATAACACGGATCATTGCCGGGGGCAGATGCCAGATATACCGTAATATTCATAGTATCTTCCTTCCCCATTTCAGTACAAGGTCACGGTTCAGGGCACAGAAAACAATCACAAGCACCTGTACCATCAGAGAAACAGCCATAAACAGATACTGGCCTCTGATCAGAAAATGACCGGCGATGCAGTTGGACAGAATCTGAATCCAGCTGGTCACCGTGACCGCCTCCATAAACCTGAACCATGTAATACTGGTCGTCGCTGCCACATAGGGCACAAGACCGTTGGGAACTCCCGGAACAAGAAAAGACATGCCTGTCACAAAGGCAGGTGAGCCTTCATTGATTTTTGCGGCAAGACGGTTGACCTCGGCATTAGATTCAAGCAGGCTGCTGATCCTGCTGCCGAGTTTCCTGGCTGTCTGAAAAACCGCAAGATTCCCGATGACAAATCCCAGATAAGTGCATATAAATGCCTTCGGCCAGCCCAGGATCAGACCGGCTGCCAGCTGTATTGCCATTCCCGGAATAAAAATGCTGATGACCTGCACCACGGAAAAAAGAAATACAGCCACCAGAGCACCGATACTGCCTTTGGAATTCAGATATTCGGCAATCTCCTCGCGGCTGCCGCGCTGCAGCATTTGCAGGATCATGGAAATCCGCGCACCGAAAAAACGGACAATCATGTATATAAGCAGAGTAATGACAACAGCCGCAGCTGTTATCTGCCATTTCCTGTCACTCAGGAACTTTTCCTTCAATAAATCAAAATACTTTTTCATATCCTGATTTATTTTAAGCAAATTTCAATAAATGTCTATATGCAAATCACTGTCAGTTCCCGGTCAGAGGAGCCGTGATTTCCTCCCATTCCGGCGGCTCTGCAGTCCCTTTGATTTCCAGGGTTACATATCTGCCGTCAATATCAGTCAGGCTTCTGATCTGCGATTCACCGGATGCGGTGAACGCAATATCAGAATTTGAGCTGTCCTGTGCTGTCTCCGGAACCATCTCACTGATGCAGTAAACAAGTTCGCATCCGTTTCCGTAATATACGATGCGTACTTCCTGATCCTGATATGTATAATCCGTTCCTGTCACCTCAAACGGCACTGCCGGTTCTCTGACTGCAAATCCGCATTCATTTTCAATATCCGCAAGAGTCCGGTACAGTGAGTCTGATGCCTGTTCTGCGGCGAATAATGCCTCGCTTGGCGCCTCCATGCTTTTCTCTTCGGCAGCTTCAGGCATGGCCTCTGCAGCTGCCGCAGGCGCCGCATCAGCCACGCTTCCGCCTCTTCCCATCCTGAATGCCGGAATCAGTGCTATGCCGAACACAAACACGAAAGAGAACGCCAGAATCTGTTTCCAGTACCGGAATCCGGTCCGCTTTTGCACAGGTGTCAGATCTGCTTTCAAAACACCTTCCAGGATTCTGTTCTTCGCATCATCGGAAAGCGTGATTTCATTCATGGCTTCATTGTATTTTTTATTCAAAGTCATACGCCTCCTTCAGGATTTCCTTCAGCTGTTTTCTCGCTCTTGTCAGATCCGATCTGACCGATCCCTCCCGCCTTGATACGATTTTTGCAATCTCTGCCGTAGAATATCCTTCCTGATAAAACAGATGGATAATCTCCCTGTACTTCACCGGAAGGGCATTGACCGCATCCCAGACAAAGCTCAAATCTGCGTCCTGCCTTGCGGCAATCCGCTCGTCAATTTCCTCACTGGGATGTGCTTTGTACACACGGAGCCTGTTGCGGCACAGATTGGCGCATGTTTTCATAAGCCATCCCTTTTCCTGGCTGTCCGTATCAAATTCAGGATCATATCTCAGCAGCTGAATGATCGTGTCCTGGACAACCTCTTCGGCATCCGCTTCATTATGCAGATACATGCAGGCAACACGAAAAAGACTGTCACCGTATGTGTCCAGGATTTTTCTGGTCCGGATTTCTGCAAACGACAAGCTCATATTTCCATCACTGCCTACCAGATAATCATACTCTGTTTCCTGTTCATATTTAAAACACATTTCATCCGGAAAACGCTGCAGAAAAAAAGCAGGAAAGCTTTCGCCTTCCCGCTTCCGTTCAGAACAGAACTTTGCAGGGATATAAATCCGACGGTGCGGTACTTACCGACCCCACCAGTTTTCCGAATTCAAAGACCCTGTCGCCTTCTTCACCGGCATGGGCAACATGCCTTTGGAAGTCTTCCTCTGACTGCCATCTTTCCGCAAGAATAATGATGTCTTCCCTGCCTTCGGGCTTCAGCACATCATAGCTGAGATTCCCGGTTTCCTCTCTTGTCGTAACCGCAAGCTTTTTTGCGGCATCAACCAGAATATCTTTTTTTGCAGGATCTACATGTACAACCGATATGCACTGATACATGGATGCCTCCCTAAATCAGACGTCTTCCGCCGTCCACAAACAGGCTCGAGGCATTGCAGAAATCAGCTTCGTCACTCAGCAGGTACAGAGCCGCATGGGCAATTTCCTCAACTTTGCCCAGACGGGGAACAGGAGTTCCGTTTTCAATGGAATCCTTTGCCCATTCTCTGACTTCAGGCTTTTCAAATTCACCGGCAAGGATCAGTCCGGGGCATACTTCGTTGCAGCGGATGCCGTCTCTTGCATATTCAAGTGCTGTCACCTTTGTCAGATTATGAATTGCAGCCTTGGCCAGTGAATATACACCGACACCCGGCACAACCTGTTCGCTCGTTACCGAGTTGATATTCAGAATCTTTCCGGAGTGCTGGGGAATCATATAATCCAGTGCATATTTTGTGGCCATGACGTACGATCCGAGATTGGTGTCGATTACCTTCCGGAAATCTTCCCATGTCAGATCCTTCAGCATGATCATCGGCTCCCATGCACAGTTATTGACAAGAATGTCAATCCTTCCGTATGTTTTGACAGCTGTATCAATCAGGTTCTTTACCTGTACCGGATCACTGGCATCCGTTTTGACGAAAATACTCTCTCCGCCGGCAGCCCTGATCTCTTCGGCAACCTGATTTCCGAGATTCTCTCTTCTTCCGGAACCGACCACTTTGGCTCCCTGCTGTGCAAACAGCCTGGCCATGCCTTTTCCGATACCCGAAGTTGTACCTGTAATAACAACGACCTTGTCTTTCAGAATATCAATATACTGTCCCATATTATTCTCCTCTCTTAATATCCTCTCTGGGCGTAGTCGATCAGCAGTGATGCTCCGCTGATATAGCTTGCTTCATCCGACAGCAGGAAAAGCACCGGATAGGCAACTTCCAGCGGATCGGCTGCCCTTCCCACCGGCAGGAGTGACTGAATATAGTCATATCCTTCTGCACCGGGGCCTTCCAGCGTCATTTCAGTCGCAATCAGACCCGGCATAACATTATTGATGCGGATATTCTTTTTGCAGTATTCAACCGCAATACAGTGCGTCATATGATTGACGCCCGCCTTTGTAAAGCAGTACAGGGCTCCGCCGGGGATCTGGTTATCCAGAGCAGCCAGCGAGGTATCATTTACGATCGAACCGCCGCCCTGTGCTTCCATAATCGGAAGAACCAGCTGCATCATGCGCAGATAGGAATAGCAGTCCAGATTTGTAAAATCTTCCCAGTCCTGCCTTGTCAGTTCAACCGTCGGCTTGGTAATCAGGCGGCCGGCATTATTGAACAGGCAGTCGATCCTTCCGTAGGCATCCATCGTTTCCCTGACAATTCTCTGACAGTCTTCCTCAACCGTCACATCTGCCTGTATGAAAATGCCTTCGCCGCCGCTGTCCCTGATCTGCTTTAAAACAGCTTCACCTTTTTCTTTTCTTCTTCCGCAAATTGCAACTTTTGCGCCTTCATATGCAAACAGAATTGCACAGGCTTTGCCGATGCCGGAAGTGGCACCCGTAATCAGAACAACCTTGTCCTTCAGACGGTTTGCACTCGGTCTGGTTAAAACAACTTCAGCTTCTTTTCTGACACCCATGAATTTTATCCTCCTTTTTTTGACAGGGTTCTTGTGCCCAGTTCAGGCAGGAGCCATGCAGCCGCGCCCATCAGGATGCTGCAGACAGCGCCCAGTGTCATTAATATTCCGTAATTCGTAACACCGTTCGATGTCGCAATCGGTGTCAGCACATAGGCAGGAAGGAAGAATGCTCCGGCCATCTGAATTGTCGTAATCAGGCCGGCTGCGCTTCCCGCATTCATCGGTCCCACTTCCTCAAGCAGTGCGGGATAACCCATCAGAGGAGGAATTGAACCGAATCCGATAAAAGCTCCGAGAGTAATCAGAACTGCAAGTGCAGCACCGCTGCACAGATTCCATCCGATTATTACCAGCAGGCCGCTCAGAATCGACGCGCCGAGAATTGCCGGACGGTTCAGACCGATCTTTGCAATGATGTTGGGCATCAGAACGCTGCCCAGAGCTCCGCCGATTGTCAGAAGTGCGGAATACAGCGAGCAGCCTGAATCACTGAGACCCTTGGCAATGGAAAGTGCACTCTGGTAGTTTACATTCAGCACCATCTGGAATCCCATTGCCAAAGCAGCACACAGACCGATCAGCCATACATTTCTGCTCTTGACGGCTTTTTTCAGCGGCTCAAGAACCGGCATGGAAGGAAGATCCGGAGCGCCTTCCGGCTTCTCCTTTGCATACATGACCCATACCGCAAGCATCGCCGCAATCAGGAGCGTTCCGACAACACTGGCAGCCTTCAGATTTCCGTGAAATACAGCATTTGTAGTAGCGTTTGTAAGCAGCGTTCCCAATGATCCTGCCGCCATCATGCCGCCCATGGCAATTCCCATTTCTCCGGGTCTGAACCATGCCGCGAACAGCTTGGCGGAGCACATGCTGAGGAATGATCCGCCGAACCCCAGCATAAACATAGCGATGAAGTAACTGCCGTATGTCGAAGCAAAAACACGAAGCAGTGCACCGCACACACTCAGCGCAAGTGCAATTGTACAGGTGATTTTCGGTCCGATTTTATCTGCGATGACACCGCCGATAATGGCAAAAAATACACCGACGAGCATAGATGAAGTAGTAAGTGCCGAAAATTGTGCAACACCGATCCCGAGTGTCCCAAAAAGAACCGGCACCATCGATGATGCTGTGATCTGAAACTGCGTATAAGAAATGGATGCAATTGAGGCAACCACGATAATCAGCAGTTTCCACTTGTAGCTGTCACGAACAGATTCACTCATACCTATCCCTCCCTTGTGATTATGTTCTGACTTCCAAGCATTAATGATATGACGTATGATGTCTTATGATTTAAATATAGCATCTGACAACTGCCTGTCAATTCTTATGCACGGATATTATTTTTCATAATTCTTTCACAGTTTCTGCACTCTTTTTACACAGTCTTTCTGTATCTTATAATTGTTAAATGATATTTTTTCATTTCTTTCCCCCTAGAAGAAACTGAGACCTGATTTGCGGCAGGTCTCTTTTCTTTCTTCATAATAATTCCTGAATCTGCGGGCAATAGCTTTATCCCGGGGTTTGCGGTATTCTTAAACCATAAAAACCGGAGCTGCCGGGGAGGATGTGAAATGAAGAAACCGATCCGTTTGTACAACATTATTCTGCCTGTATGGCTGCTGGTATGGTTTCCGAGCTGGCTGTGGGTGTTTGTCATCCCTGCGAACTGGCTGATCGACTGGCTTGTAACAAGATATGCGCTGAAGCGTCTGGGTGATGCGGAATACTCCTCAAGATCGCTGAAACTGTCGTGGAAAATATGCATTGCCGGTTTTGTGTCCGACTTCACTGGATCATTGCTTCTGCTGTGGGCGCTTTATCTTTTTTCTTCGCAGGGCGGATATTTCCGTCCTGTCGAACAGGGGCTCGGCTGGAATCCGTTTTCGAATATTTTCAGTGTTCTGATCGTTCTTCTGGCAATCGTTCTTTCCGGTTTATGCATTTATCTCCTTGACCGCATAATTCTTGCGAAAGAGGAACTGACTTCGGATCAGGTAAAGAAGACCGCACTGATTCTGGCTGTTATAACCGCTCCGTATCTGTATCTTCTGCCGGCATCCCTTTTCTATTGATGATACCGACAGCAATTTAAATCAGAAGAATATAAAACTGCGGCTGTGCTTTATCTTTCTGCACTGCCGCAGTCTGTTTCATATCATTTATTTACCGTTTTTTTCAGAAAGGTGTCTTTCCTCAAGTTCCCTGTCATGCCGGTACATATGTTCATATGCAGACTGACAGTCATGATTCTTAAGATCATTAATCAGCATCGGATGATACTTCATAATATTGTCGGCATTGCCGCGGGCTGTTTCAGGATCGATTTCCTTGTTGATCATGCCGCAGTAGCTGCGGAAAATATGATACAGCACAGTATTTTTTGTGCTCTTGGCAATCTTGAGATGAAACTCTCCGTCAAGCCGGAACAGTTCTCTGGTAAGCTCCGCGGAATGCGTTTTCTGCCATTCTTCAAAGCAGGATTCATATTCTTTCTGAATCTCCTCAATCACGGCAATTTCACTGCTGTCAGCCCGTTCCGCCGCCCAGTATGCAAACTGCGGTTCCAGAAGCAGGCTTGTTTCCCAGATCTCCGAAATCAGCTTCTGCTTATCCATAAATTTGCCGCCGATCGGATCATCCACCACACCGGGATGCATAGTCACAAATGTTCCGACACCTCTGCGGATCACCAGGACATGTGAAGAGACAAGCTCACGGATTGCTTCTCTCAGCGTCACCCTGCTCACATTAAAACGCTCGCACAGTTCTTTTTCCGAAGGAATCTTTTCCCCTTTGCGGAACTCCGTGCCGATCAGTTTTTCGATTTCTTCTCTGACTTCTGCAGACAATTCTTTTCTGGCCATGGTCAATCCTTTTCGGTATCGTTTACAGCAGCGCCGGTACAGCACCCTGTATTCATCTTACATTCTTTAGCGGGATTCCTGCATTCGCACTCAGATATTTTCTGAGCTCCCTGATCTCGCGGTCGGGAAAATCCAGAGGAATCGCTCCTGTTTTGACATAAAACTGAACCTGCTTCCGGTTTTCATCAAATTCGTATCTGGAAATCTTTTTATACGGATACAGCCTGCCGATAACCACCAGACCGTCTCTTGAAAGACCGGATCCCATCAGCCAGTACAGCAGACCGAGCACAAAGACAATAACCGGCTGTATATAACGGATCGTCCCTTTATACATTAATGCACTTGCAGTCGCCAGCGCCCAGAATACTGCCGGAATCACCCATCTGTATTTCTGTTCCGCTTTGATTTCGATTTTTCTGCATACCAGCAGCATCCTGATCTCCATCGACAGAATCACTGCATCAAGCAGATATATTATCCAGTCACTGTTCATAAATTCACCCCTGTTTCTGAAATTTTATCATAAAGACACCGTGAGTTATACACACATGCAAAACCGGGACAGACATCCCGGTTTCTTCCTGTTTCCCTTCAACCGTACCGGACGGTCAGAACCGTGTTTTTATTCCACCGGATATCTGACAGTCGTCCCGATCTTTGTAGTCTGAACGATATCATGGATTTCATATCCCGCATCCTTCAGAATTTTTGTCATGTCTTCGACCGAAATCTCACCGGTTGCCTTGACGACAACTTCCGTCCCGCGCTCTGCCGTATGATAAACCGCAAGACTTTCAAGATTCGCATCCGCATCCGCAAACAGCTTTGATGCATGGGCAAATTCGCCCGGTCTGTCTTTGCATGCAAGCACAAATCTTGTGCCCTGATGCTTGTATCCGAGCAGGTCAACGAATGTCTGGAAAATATCCTTTTCGGTAATAATTCCTACAACCTTATTGTCATCATCAACGACGGGAAGAACATTGACGCCGTTGTCCAGCATAGACTGCGCTGCGGCTTCAAGCAGTTCCTCGGGACCTATTTTTTTGACATCCCTGATCATCAGTCCGTCGACCTTTGTCTTGGAAAGCAGATAATTCAGTTCATAGATATCCAGTGAAGTAATGTTCGCTCCGCTTCCTTCACTGATCAGACCCGCTGTTACAAGTCCGATCAGTTTTCCCTCGTCATCCACTACCGGAAGACGGTGGAATCTGTGCTGCTGCATTATATCCAGCGCTTTCGAAACAGAAGTATCCTTTTTAATCGTATAGGGATTTTTCGTCATATGATCTTTTACATACATATTTGCTATCCTCCCAGATATGCTTTCTGCACACGCTCGTCACTGGCGAGCTCTTTGCCTGTGCCCTCTAATGTTATTTTACCAGTTTCCAGTACATATGCATGATCAGCTATCGCAAGTGCACGCTTTGCATTCTGTTCAACCAGCAGCACCGTAACACCCTTTTTATTAATTTCACTGATAATCTCAAAGATCTCGCTTACAAGCAGCGGGGAAAGACCCATGGACGGCTCATCCATCAGGATGATTTTGGGATCAGACATCAGCGCCCTGCCCATGGCAAGCATCTGCTGTTCACCGCCGGACAATGTACCTGCTGTCTGCAGTTTTCTTTCTTTCAGACGGGGAAACAGGTCATATACATATTCCATATCGGCCGCAATCTTCTCCCTGTCCCTGCGGACATAAGCGCCGAGGATCAGATTCTCCTCCACCGTCTGCTGGGCAAAGACCCTTCTTCCTTCCGGAACCTGGGCAAGTCCAAGTGAAATGATTTTATGACCGGGTGTTTTCAGCAGATCGACGCCGTCCAGCGTAATTGATCCGGAAGCGGCTTTGACCAGACCGGAAATCGCATGCATGGTTGTTGTTTTGCCGGCACCGTTGGCGCCGATCAGCGTTACAATCTCACCGTCGCTGACTTCAAACGAAATTCCCTTGATCGCTTCAATCATGCCGTAGCGTACGACCAGATTTTCTACTTTCAGCATAATCTATCACTCTCCCAGGTAAGCCTTGACAACCTGCGGATCTGCCTGGATCTCTTCAGGTGTGCCCTCAGCCAGCTTCATACCGTAGTTGAGAACCGTGATGCGTTCACAGATTCCCATAACCAGCTTCATATCATGCTCGATCAGCAGGATGGCAATCCCGAAATGATCTCTTACAAAGCGGATGACATCCATGAGTTCTGCTGTTTCCTGCGGGTTCATGCCCGCCGCAGGCTCATCCAGCAGAAGCAGTTTCGGTTCCGTTGCCAGTGCTCTGGCTATTTCAAGCCTTCTCTGCGCACCGTAGGGCAGATTGCCGGCGATCAGGTCCGCGGAATCCTGAAGATCAAAAATCTTCAGCAGCTCCCTTGCCTTTTCGTCAACTTCCTTTTCCTGTGCGTAGTATTTCTTTGTGCGCAGCACCGCTTCCAGCGGACTGTATGTAATCTTGTTGTGCATGCCGGTCTTGACATTGTCAAGGACGCTCAGCTTCATAAACAGACGGATATTCTGGAATGTACGGGCGGCACCGAGCTTGTTGACATCAACAGTATTCATCTTTTCCGTATTTACGCCGCACAGTTCAATCGTTCCCCTGGTCGGTGTATAGACTTTTGTCAGCATATTGAATACTGTCGTTTTGCCGGCGCCGTTCGGTCCGATCAGTCCGTAAATCTCCCTGTCATACACTGTCATATTCAGCTCATTGACAGCTGTCAGACCGCCGAAATCAATTCCCAGATCCCTGACTTTGAGAACCGGAGTTCTGTTGTTCATCTCACTCATTTCCGGCCTCCTTCAGGTTTTTCCTGCTCAGTTTCTTTTTCAGCCGTTCCGCCGTCACCTTCATGTTCTCATTGTTTGATATCAGCATGATGGAAATCAGGATTACGGCATATATCAGCATTCTGTAGTCCTGCAGGGAACGGAGAAGCTCCGGCAGAAGCACAAGGATGACCGTTGCCGTGACAGTTCCGGTCATGTTTCCCAGACCGCCGAGAACAACGTATACGAGCACCAGAATCGACATATTAAAGTCAAACTTGTTAGGCAGCAGGGTTGAGTAATTCAGGCCGAATAACGCCCCGGCAGCGCCTGCCAGCGAAGCACTGACAACAAAAGCAAGCATCTTCGTCTTTGAAACAGAAATACCGATGGATTCCGCCGCAATGCGGTTGTCCCGTGCTGCCATGATTGCCCTTCCGCTGCGGCTGTAAATCAGATTGTAAACAATCACAAGCGCCGCAAGAATCAGAAGAACACCGACCGTAAAGGTGGCAATCCGGTCTGTTCCCGTCGCTCCCATCGGTCCGTTGAGAAGCATTTTTCCGCCCGGTTCAAGCTTCACTTTGTTGTCCACAAAGCTCATATGAAAGCCGGTGCCGTCAAAGCCGAGATAGATATTTGTTATTACACTTTTGATGATCTGCCCGAAAGCCAGTGTAACAATCGCAAGATAGTCACCCTGAAGCTTCAGCACGGGCACGCCGATCAGGTATCCGAACACTGCCGCCATCAGGGCACCTGCAATCAGGGACGCCAGAAGACGGACCACCGTATTCGGAATCAGTCCCCCCAGTGCACCGGAAACACAGATTCCGGTAAATGCGCCGACGCTCATAAAACCGGCCTGGCCGAGATTTAGTTCTCCCGAGAAGCCGACATTCAGATTCAGACCGATTGCGGCAACGATATATGCACATACCGGCACCAGCAGTGAAGTAAACAGACTTGACAGATTTCCTGTCTTCATCAGAATCTCAAGGACAATATAGGAAACGATAACGATCAGATAAGTAACGGTTCTGCTTCTGTGCTTCTGATCAAACATAGAGGCAAAAATATTCTTCTTCATGTGTCTGCCTCCCTTTATACCTTCTCACTGATTTTCCTGCCGAGAAGACCTGTAGGCTTGATCAGCAGGACAATGATCAGAACAGTAAATACGATCGCATCAGAAAGCTGCGTGGAAATATAAGCCTTGGCAAGAATCTCGATCACACCAAGCAGAAGCCCTCCCAGGAAAGCTCCCGGCACAGAGCCGATCCCGCCGAATACCGCAGCGGTAAATGCCTTGATGCCCGGCATGGAGCCGAGTGTCGGATAAACCGAAGGATATGTTGCACAGAGCAGTACAGCCGCAATCGCCGCCAGACCGGAACCGATTGCGAATGTTATGGAAATAATCCTGTTTACGTTGATGCCCATCAGGGTTGCAGCACCCTTGTCTTCGGAACATGCCCTCATGGCGCTTCCCGTCTTTGTTCTGTTGATGAACAGGGTAAGGCATGTCATAACCACGATGCATACAAGCACGGTAATCAGGGTCAGATATGAGACAGACACACCACCCAGATTCAGTGCCCCGCCGGATATAACGGAAGGAAACACCTTGGTTGCCGAACTCCACAGCAGCTGTGCGCTGTTCTGAAGAAAATAGCTGACACCGATTGCCGTAATCAGTACGGAAAGACTGGTTGCCTGACGGAGCGGCTTGTAGGCAAGCCTTTCAACAAGCACACCGAGGACAGTACATACGGCCACGGAAAACAGCACAGCAACGAGCAGCGGGAGATGAAATGCATTCAGCGCAAAAAAAGCCGCGTATGCACCGATCATGATGATATCGCCGTGTGCGAAATTCAGCATTTTGGCTATACCGTAAACCATTGTATATCCCAGCGCGATAATGGCATAGACACTCCCCAGTCCGAGGCCATTGATCAGATATGACAGAAACGCCATATTTCATACCTCCTTTGAATCGTATAAAAAAGGAACAGGGTTGCCAATATTATATGATCGGCAACCCGTTTCTTAAAAGCTTAATTCAGAAATTTAGTCCTGAACACCAACGTAAACGCCATCCTTGATGATAATGGCCTTCGGCGCCTTGGATACTTCGCCTGTAGCTGCCCAGGTTACGTCAGAACCTGTCAGACCGTTGAATGTCATGGAACCGAACTGGCTGACCAGAGCTGCAGTAATATCCGCTGTGCTCATATCAGCTGTAACACCTGCATTCTCACATGCCATTGCAATTGCATAAATCGCATCATATGCATCTGCCGCAAACTGGTTGGGAGTTTCACCGAACTTTTCCTTGTACTTTGTGACGAAATTGGCTGTCAGATCATCGGAAGCGTCAGCACTGAACGGAGTAAGCAGATATACGCCCTCAGCCAGTGACTTGTCAAATCCTTCCAGAGACAGAATGCCGTCCATACCGTCCACACCGAAGAATGTCGGTGCATAGCCCATTGAATCAGCCTGTTTCAGAATCAGTGATGCGGGATCATAATAGATCGGCAGGAATACGATGTCAGCACCGTTTTCCTTTGCCTGTGTCAGCTGTACGGAGAAGTCTGTTGCGTTGGAATCATCGAATGTTCCTTCGTATACAATATCAAGTCCGACTTCGGCTGCCTGATTGACAAACTTGTCGCGGATGCCTGTTGAATAGTTCTCGTCATTCTTGTAAATGACTGCGATCTTGGAACCCAGATCCTTATGAGCTGCGAGATAATCTGCAGAAGCAGTACCCTGGTTCGGGTCAGTGAAGCACATCTGGAAGATGTTGCCGTAGCTGCCTGTCTGGTTTGCAGCATCCTTATAGATAACTGCCAGGGAGCTTCCTGAAGGTGTAATTGCAAAAATGCCGTCTTCGCTGTAAAGAGGAGCGACAGCTGCGCCCGGAGCGGATGTAACTGTCAGAATGGAAGCCTGCATGCCCCAGTCTTTCAGAGCACCGTAAGCCGTAACTGCTTTCTCGGTGTCATGTGCGTCATCCTGGAAATTAAGTTCGAACTGAAGTCCGCCCTTGGCATTGATCTCTTCAACTGCGATTTCCGCAGCGTTCTTAACTGCATTTCCGTAAACTGCAGCACCGCCCGTCAGAGGGCCTGAACCGCCGATTTTGATAGCCGTATTGCCGCCGGATGCAGCGGATGATGAATCGCTGCCGGATGCAGGAGCTGAAGAACCACCGCAGGCAACCATTGTGAAGACTGTCGCCGCAGCCAGCATTCCTTTCATTAATTTGTTAAAAGTCATATTTCTTTCCTTCCCTGAATTTCTGTCTTTAACAAGACATGAATAAATTATAAGAATCATTTTTTCTCAAATCAACATATTATGCATCTTTATTACATATTTTACTGAAAAAATATACAACAAATGTAACAATTTACAGACGTTCGGAATGCCTCTTCCTGTCTTCCGCAGAGCAATTGAAAAGGTCCCTTCGGACCTTTTCTCAAATAAGCCAGGCAAGTTGGCTATATGTAAAATGATTCTTGTTTCCGGGCGCGGAAACCGGACATTCACGAATGAAGTCCTACACTTATTTTATGTTTTATTTATTTCTTTGCAAGCTTTATTTGCCTGTCTTGAAAAAATGTCCAAATAGACAAACGCCACCAATTGAAAATTGCAATTTTCTGCGTTTTCCGATCCTTTTTTCGGCCTGTCGTCCGTCTGCATGAATGTTTCCGGACACAGGCAGTTTCACACCCCCCGGTTCCCTTCCGAATGTCCGAAAACAAAATCCTGCATGACTGCAGGATTTCGCTTTTTATCAGTTGATTCCGTAGAGAACTTTTACAAGCTCGGAATCCTTGTCAAGAATCAGCGTCTTTTCACCGCTTCCCTTCATTGACTGCTTCAGGGCATCCAGTGAACGGATATATTCATAGAATTCCGCTTTGTCGGCAGTATTGTATGCCTCCTGCAGAGTCTTCATGTACTCCTCTTCGCCTTCCGCCTCAAGAATTGCGGCCTGTTTCTCAGCATCCGCCTTCATGATTCTGACTTCTTTGTCTGTTGTGTTGCGGATCTTCTGTGCTTCGGCTGCACCGTCTGCACTGTAGCTGGCAGCGATATTCTTTCTTTCCGAAATCATACGCTCATAAACAGCTTCCTCGTTGTCGTTGGGAAGACCGAGGATCTTGATCTGACTCGTAATAATCTCAATCCCGTACTGTCCGATATCCGAGTTGGCTTCCTTGGTGAGCATGCCGGTCAGCTTCTCACCCGTTGCCTCAATGATATCCTCCTGGTTCATCGAGGAGATCGTATTCTTCAGCGCATTGTATACAGCAGCCTCAATACGCTCCTGGGCACGTGCCTCGACTGCATTCAGCGTTCTGATGTATGCAGTCGGATCCACGACTCTCCAGAGAACGAAGTTGTCCGCAATCATGGATTTCTTGTCTCTGGTAATTACATCTGATGCCGGAATATCATAGAGTATCGTCTTTTTGCTGATAACCTGAGCTGTTTCCAGATAAGGTGTACGGAAGTGCAGCCCCGGAGCATCCACTACACGGACAACTCTGCCGAGATATCTGATTACAACATATTCATTGGGTTTGACCGTATATGCCGAGAGCATCAGCCCGAAGGCAGCAAGCACGATCACAATGATTCCCAGAAATTTTGCGATTGCTTTTTTCATTATTCGTCACCTCCGCGTCCTGTAAATCCTTCAAGAGGCAGCAGCTGAGAAGTATTTCCGTCCGTAACGATCACTTTCATATCCGGAAGGATTTCTTCCATTGACTCATAGAACATACGCTTCTTGGTGATCAGAGGATATTTCTGATACTCTTCATACATCCTGTTGAAGCGTTCTGCCTGACCGACTGCTTCCGCGATACGTGCCTGTCTTGCGGCTTCCGCTGCCTGCACGATTCTGTCCGCATCCGCTTCCGCTGCCGGGATCTGTTCACTGCGGTATTTATTGGCCGCATTGATCGCAGTTTCCTTTCCCTGACGCGCTGTTTCAACTTCCTTGAATGCAGCCGCGACTGCAGCGGTCGGCGGTTCCGCATCCTGCACGGTAATATTCACTACCTGCAGACCGACCTGTTTTTCATTCAGTTCCTTTGCCAGCATTTCCCTGATCTCTGACTGAATCTGACCTTTTCCGGTTGTCATGACTTCATCCACCGGATAATCAGACACTGTTGCACGGATGCATGACAGTGCTTCGTTTGCCAGGATCAGCTCAGGTTCATCGGTATTGTAGAGATACTGAACGGGATCACTGACACGGTATTCAAGATAGAAGTCGATGTTGATCAGATTGAAGTCTGATGTAATCATCTTCGCATCACTGTCCACCGGGATATTCTGCCCGTTTCCTTCAACCACATAGCCGATGCCGACACCGTGAGTCGTCATGTCTACCTTTTTTACCTTCTGGACAAACGGTATCTTGAAATGCAGACCGGCTGATTCCACTTTCTGGACTGCACCGAACATTGTAACAACCGCCTGTTCATCTTCACTGACGCTGTAGTATGAACCGAATACCGTCATTGCGGCTAAGATTACAACAATGGCCGTAATGATGTATTTTGTGATATTGCCGAAAACCTTTTTCATGTCAGGAGCTTTCGGTCCGGATGGTTTGAATTCAAATTTTACACTCATCTTCTGCTTTCCTCCTCTGCATGCACATCTTTCATTTTAAGAATCCGCCTTCTGTCATAAGCTGCCCTCCTTAATAAAAACGGATATGTTCTGCCATATCCGTCAATTTTTCTGCTTCAGTGCGGCCCGGATATGGCTCAACCATATCTGAGTCTCACGCTGTCAATGCAGACCGGGTTTTAACCGTCATGACGATCTGCATATGCATATGCACCGTTACTCCCTCAGTACAATTATATACTACCATTTTTCTCACCCCTGTCAAGATATTTCGTGATTTGTTTCACATAATGCCGTGAAGAACCCGCCGCAGCCGGACGCAGAACCTTGAAAATGCATGCCGGAGGCCGTAAGAGCGCCTGCAGGCGCAGATTGCGGCCGGGGCGTGCATATCATACCCGTTTTCTTTTTCAGGCCTGCATACCGGCCCGAAATATCAAACATCGGGAAACTCACGGCGAAACAGTGTATACTGAGACACAAGATGCGAGGTCTATCCAATGATTAAAAACTTTGAGGAAATCCGTCAGATTGTGCTGCAGAGGGACAGCAAAGCCAGACTCGGTGTCATCGGCTCCCACGAATCACACGCCCTGGAAGCCGCTGCCGCTGCCATGAAGGACGGGATCGTCACTCCCGTACTTTACGGAATCCGTGAGGAAACCGAAGCAGCCTGGGAAGAACTGAACACCGGACTGCCGCTTCCCGAAATCATTGACTGCAGGACAGACGAGCAGCTGGCGGAGACAGTAATCCGTGATGCCCATGACGGAAAACTGGATGCCCTGCTGAAAGGGAAAATCTATACACAGACATTTCTGAGAGCCGTGCTGAACAAAGAATGGGGTCTCAGAACCGGAAGGCAGCTTTCCCATGTTTTACTGATGCAGGTCCCGGCATATCATAAAATGCTTTTTCTTACCGATGCCGGCATGGTTCCCTATCCAGACCTGACAGTCAAAAAAGATCTTGTGCTCAATGCCGTGGATATCTGCAGAAAACTCGGCTATGACTGTCCGAAAGTCGCTGCTTTGTGTTCTGTTGAGCGGGTCAATCCGAAAATGCCCGAAACAGTAGATGCAGATATGCTGAAACAGATGAACCTTTCCGGAGAGATCAGCGGCTGTATCATCGAAGGCCCGATTTCGTTTGATCTTTCCGTGTCTGCAGAAAGTGCCGCAATCAAGGATTATCACAGCCCCGTGGCAGCGGACGCCGACATACTTCTGGTAGATGAAATCACCACCGGAAACATTCTCTTCAAGGCACTGTCGTACTTTGCCGGAATGACCATGGGCGGAATAATCGTCGGAGCCGCAGTGCCCATTTCAATGATCTCCAGAGCATCCTCTGCGCAGGACAAGTACAATTCCATCCTTGTCGCAGCAGCTGTTTCGGGAAGATAATAAATCTGCAGGCATAACAGGAGACCAGACTTCAGAAACAATGAATACTGCAAAGCACAGACAGAATGAGCATATATGCAGCGCCGGTACCGGAACCGGCTTTTTCCGTATGAAAAAGCGGGCAGAACTGCTTCTCACAGCTTTTCTTGTTCTGGCTGCCGGGTGCGCACCGAAAGAGCAGGCAGCCGCGGAAACTCCCGAACCCACACCTGTACCGGTTCAGGAAACACCTTCTGCAGAGCCGGTTGTTCTCACTCCTCTGCAAGCCGCCATGGAACAGTACCGGGCTGTCATCCCGCAGGCCGGCAGCTATACATATGCCTCCTTTGATACAAAGCCTTCCGGCAGCTACCGTTACGCTCTGGAACGCTTTTCCCCCGATGACGAAATTCCCGTTCTGCTTCTCGAGCAGGAATCAACCGACGGGAATCATTACTGCATATTCTTCATTTACGATGAAGAATCCCCGGAGCCGGTCCACCCTGCAAGATGGTTTGCGGAGGGAAACGCTCTGATTGCCGGCTACCGGGCATCCATGTATATGGAGGGCGACGGAAACGGTCTTCTGCTTACCGAGACATCACCAAGAAGCGGAAACACAGACATCAGCCGCATTACCATCGAAGACGGCTTTGTCAGCGTCAGTCTTCAGTGGGAGGGGAAAACCTCCGGTGTGCCGCAGAGCATTCCGTACCGTGAGATCACATGGTATGATGCCGGAGATCTCTCGGGTTTTGAACAGTGGACAGAGCAATAGAAAGGCCGGATTTCTTTCCGGCCTTCGTTCCGCTTATAATTCGTAGCGCTTGATCTTTCCGCTCGGTGTTTTGGGAAGTTCATCCCTGAATACCACAATACGCGGATACTTGTACGGTGCAGTGTGCTGCTTGACGTAATTCTGGATTTCCTTGGCAAGCTGGTCGCTGCCTTTTTTTCCTTCCACGAGAACAATGCTTGCCTTGACGACCTGTCCTCTGACCTCATCCGGTGCCGCACTGACGCCGCATTCAAGAACATAAGGAAGTTCCATAATCGTGCTTTCGATCTCAAACGGACCGATCCGGTAGCCGGATGATTTGATGACATCATCTTTTCTGCCGACATACCAGTAGAAGCCGTCCTCGTCCTTCCATGCCAGATCTCCGGTGTGGTAATATCCGTCATGCCAGGATTCTGCGGTTTCCTTTTCATTGTTGTAGTAGCATACAGCAAGTCCGGGAGGCATTCCGTTTTTGATATTGACTGCGATTTCCCCGCTTTCGCCGAGCGGTACGGGATTGCCGTCACTGCCGAGCAGTTCAACATCATAGATCGGAGCCGGTTTGCCCATGGAACCGATCTTATGCGGTGCACCGACCAGATTGCCGATGATCATTGTAGATTCAGACTGTCCGAATCCTTCCATAATACGGAGGCCGGTCGCTTTTTCGAACTGTCGGT
Source organism: Solobacterium sp. (assembly GCA_024696355.1). GTDB lineage: Bacteria > Bacillota_I > Bacilli_A > Erysipelotrichales > Erysipelotrichaceae > Bulleidia. Next base: position 10,242 of record JAILGV010000122.1, on the reverse strand, counting down.
AAACTTCCGGATTCAGTGCCTCTCCGGCTGTTGTCATACGTTTGACAGAGGAGAAATCATATTTGGAAATATCCTGCTTGACCATCATTCTCAGCATCGTGGGAGGTGCACAGAATGTTGTGATATGGTATTTGGCAAACATCGGAAGAATATCCGAAGCATCAAAGCGGTCAAAGTCATATACAAAGACTGCACCTTCCGCCAGCCACTGACCGTACATCTTGCCCCACATCGCCTTTGCCCATCCGGTATCGGAAATTGTGAAATGCAGACCGTCAGTGTCCACCGTATGCCAGTATCTGGCGGTATGGAAATGCCCCAGCGGATACTTGTAGCTGTGTGCTGCAATCTTGGGATAACCGGATGTTCCGGATGTGAAGTACATCAGCATCAGATCATCGCCGCCCGGCGTGTTTTCGTCACGGTCGCAGTGAGAGCTGTAAAGCTTATACTCTTCATTGAATGTGCGCCATCCGTCACGTTCCCCGTTGACAATCAGCTTGCTGCGGATACCGCTGTAGTTTTCACATGCCGCATCGACTTCCGCCGCTGTTTCACCGTCTGCCGTACAGATGACCGCAGAGATTCCGGCCGCATTGAAGCGGTATTCCAGATCATGTGCCTTCAGCTGGCTGACTGCGGGAATTGCGATTGCACCGATCTTGTTGAGACCGAGAAGTGCAAACCAGAACTGATAATGACGCTTCAGGATCAGTATGACCCTGTCACCCTTTCTGATTCCGATGGATTTAAAGTAATTCGCGCACTGCGAGGACGCCCGCTTGATGTCCATAAAGGTAAAGCGGCGTTCTGTTTTGTCCCGGGAAATATGCAGCATGGCAAGCTTTTCCGGTTCTCTTTTTGCGATCTCGTCAACCAGATCATATGCAAAGTTGAAGTGTTCGGTATTCTTGAACGTAATCTTTTCGGGGGTGCCGTTTTTGTTCTCCTGCACGTCGATAAAGTTCTGCCAGATGCGCTGCTGTTTCCGGGTATCGGTTTCTTTTTCCGGCTCCGGTGCTTCCTGAATAGCCGGCAGTGCTTCAAGCTCGGGGATCGGCTCTCCGGTCGGGTTGAGAACGATCGCATAGAAAATACAGTCTTCTCCGTCAACGGCGATCATCCCGTGCGGCGTGCCGGAATCATAATAAATGGTGTCTCCCGGACCGAGCACCTCGCTGTGCTCGCCGATCTGCACTTTCAGATGTCCCTGAATGACAATGTCGATCTCCTGACCGGCATGGCTGGTCAGTTCGATATCTTTGGTCTGCGCAGATTCATCATAGATGCTGTGTACATAAAGCGGCTCGGCTATGCGGTTCTGAAATGCGGCCGCCAGATTATAGTACGTCATTCCGTGCGCACTGGAAATCTTCTGGCCGGATTCCGCTCTAGTCATGACATAGGAACGAAGCTTGGGGCTGTATCCTTCAATAATATCCGTGACGTCCACTTTGAAAATCAGGGCACAGCGATAGATGAAGGTAAAGTTCAGGTCCTGCTTTCCTTCCTCACATGCCGTATATTCACCGACCCCGATCCCGAGGCTGTCTGCCATATCCTGCGGGGAATAACCGACAAGCTCTCTCAGTTCACGGATTCTGCCCGCCATTTCCTGTATCTTGTAATCCAGACCCTTGATCATTTCCATATCCTGTTTCCTTCCTTCGAATATGCAAATCGAAAATAAAAGGCATCCTGTAAGGACGCCTTGCGCGTGGTACCACCTTGCTTGCTTCTCAAATACGTAACGTGTATGAACGATATTTCTTACTCCTGGTTCGGAAATATATGCTCCGGGACGACTTCATTTCCTCTGTCTGTCTGTTTTCACCATCCACAGACTCTCTGCAGGCACAGTGGGGAAATTACTCCTTCCCTTCTTTGCGTATTAAGATTATAACAAATCATTTTGATTGTGCAATTGCAATCTGAAAGTTCTTTACAAATTCATGATAGCGCATACAGATGACTGCCGGTTTCTGCGGCAAATCAGTCTCCCGTCACAGAATCCGCTCGCTTACGGCGATCCCGTCCCCGATCTCAGGATAGAATTCCGTTTTAAACCGTCTGTCCTGCATCAGCCGTTCCCGGAAGCGGAGGATTTTTCTGGTCATCTGCAGAGTACTTCTGTTTTCCGACAGTTCCGGATGATCCACAATACCGTGGAAATTCAGGTTATCAAATATAAATACCGATCCGACATAGGAATTCGGGTAAAAATGCTCCAGATATTTGCGGTACTGTGATTTTGCCGCATCAATAAAGAAAAGATCGTAATAGCTGGCGGTTTCAAAATTCACGGCATCCATATGATGCACAAATATCCTGTCGGAAAGACCGGCATTTCTGATGTTTTCGACAGCCTGACGGTACATATCCCCGTCGATTTCGATGGTGTCGACAGTAATGTTTTCACGGACTTCCGCCATTTTCATGCTTGACCAACCGACAGCCGTTCCCGCCTCCAGGATGCGCATAATCCCGGGATGGCTCCGGATATATCCGGTCAGAAACAGCATGCCGGAATCCATCATAATCGGCACATGACTCTGTCTTGCCTGCTTTTCCAGTTCATTCAGATCATTCATGACACAAGTATACTAGATGTTTCCCGGACAGACATACTTCAGATATTTTTCTGCTGTTTCGCACAGCCGCCTGACTGTGCTGACCGGCGTTGCGGGAATCCGGTACCTGTACCTCGGAAAGTACCGCGAGATATGCAGCGGTATAGAGCTGTCAAGCCCGGCCAGCCAGGAGGCTTCCTCCTCCATAAACTCCTCGCTGTCATTTTTTCCCGGAACAATCAGAGTCGTCACTTCAACATGGCACCGGCTGCGGCAGTAATCGATCGTTCTGCGTACGGTGTCAAAGTCTCCTCCGAGCTCACGGTAAAATTCCCGGTCCCCCTTCAGGTCGATATTCATGGCGTCCGTATAAGGAAGAAGTTTTTCAAGTGTTGTTTCCGTTACGCATCCGTTCGTAACAAGAACAACTTTCCTGTTCTGTTCCCTGACGAGTTTTGCCGTATCAATAATGTACTCATATGAGATCATCGGCTCATTGTAAGTAAAGGCAATCCCCAGATTTTCAGGATCACGCATAACAAGTTCTGCCATCTGTTCCGCAGAAATATCAATGTAATCCGCGGTTTTCTCGTCTGCCATGGAAATTGATGAATTCTGACAGAACGGACACGCCAGATTGCAGCCGTAGGAACCTGCCGAAAGAATCCATGAACCCGGATAAAAATAATGCAGCGGCTTCTTTTCAATCGGATCCATTGCAAGAGATGTCACCCTCCCGTAATTCGCACAGACATTTTCACCGGATACATTCCTCCTTGCCCGGCACATGCCTGTTTTTCCTTCTTTCAGATGACAGTGATGCGGACAGACGTCACAGATAATCTCAGACATGTCGGACCACCTCAAAGCGCTCCAGCTGGATTCCTTCCTCGTCCGGGTCTATGCCTGCCTTTCTGCAGGCAATTTCTATCTGTTCGTCCACGGTATCCACACCCTCCAGGTTCGGCAGAAGCAGCCCTCTCCGAAAGCCCAGTGTACAGATAACACCGTACTTCTTTGCGTCCAGCTGACTCCGGTCGCTGACCGGCTCGGCTTCTGAGAGCACATCCACAGAAATCTCCAGATACGGAAGCTCATCTGCGGTCACGGGATTAAAACGCGGATCTTTGGAACAGGCGGATACCGCATTGGCAATAATCTCCTCGGCAATGTTTTTCCTGCATGCACTGATTGTTCCGATGCATCCCCTGAGTTCCCCGTCTTCATGAATACTGACAAACGTTCCTGCCTGCTTCTGCATCATTTCCGCAGGCAGTCCCTCCGGCACTTTCAGAACCCTGTTTCTGCTTACCCAGGATTCAACGCTCTTTCGGGCAAGCTGAACATAAATATCTTCCTTCTGACGTTTTCTGTCCTGTGCCTCTTTCTCCTCTTCAAGCCAAGCATCCAGAAAATGACGTCTGTCATTCCTTCCGCGTATTTCATATGTCACAATACCGTATCCGACACCGAACGTAGCTTCATGGCTGTACACATGAGGAATGACTTCTGTTCCGTCCAGCGCTCCCGCCATGATCACAAACGAGCGGTGCCCGCATTCCTGCGCTTCATTCAGAAATGCAGAATCGTAGCGGAACAGCTCCGAGAATTCCGCTGTTCCCATGGTTTTCATGATCCGGCGGTCGTATTCCGGACCCTGCTCCCTGAAGCCGTAAGGCCCGTCTGCCTTCTGGCAGTGCGAAAGGTCTCCGCTTCCGATGATTACTGTTCTTCTGCCGAGTTTTTCCGATACCTCCTTCAGATATATGCCCAGCTGATAATGCATGCGCAGCGGCAGTCCGCTCAGACCGATCCGGACAAGCCTGTATCCTGAAAATACCTGATTCAGAAAATACAGGGGCACCATCGTACCGTGATCGAGCATTTTGTCTCTGTCATACTGTGTGCCGGCAGGAAAACCCTCCTCTTCACATTTCTCTGTCAGGCAGTCTGTAAACTCTTCGTCATAAGCTGCGTCGAAAGCAACATTGCCCGCTCTGAAGTTTTCAAAGTCCCCGTATGCCTGTTTTCCTCCGGATACATTGAACCAGTCCCTGTACATTACCGCATGCGGACTTGTCACGATCACCGTATCAGGCTTCAGTGAGGCAATAAACTCCATCGCCGCCCTGTATCCGTTTAAAGTATCCTGAATCTTAAATTCTTCTCCTCTTCCGATTTCATGAACCGCCAGAGGCGGATGAGGAACCATAACTGCACCAATGATCATAAACACACCTTCTTTTTTTCATTATATTAATAAAACTGATGTTTCATAAAGAAACATCAGTTTTTCAGGCTGTGGATCGGAGAGGGAATGCGTCCGCCTCTTTCAATCATGATTTTCGGACTTGTTTTTCCGACGGGCATAACGGGACCGTACCCGAGCAGCCCTCCGAATTCCAGTGAATCACCCGGGCCCATGCCGATGGCGGGAATCACTCTGACGGCTGTCGTCTTGTTGTTGATCATTCCGATCGCCGCTTCATCTGCGATAATTGCCGAGATTGTTTCCGGGGTGGTATCACCCGGTATGATGATCATATCCAGACCGACGGAACATACTGCCGTCATTGCCTCAAGCTTTTCAATTGTCAGTGTTCCGTTTTCCGCTGCTTCAATCATTCCCGCATCTTCGGAAACCGGGATAAAGGCTCCGCTTAATCCGCCGACCGAAGAACTGGCCATAACACCGCCTTTTTTCACTGCATCATTCAGCATGGCAAGGCAGGCCGTCGTTCCCGGACCGCCGCACTGTTCCAGACCGATTTCCTCCAGAATCCGGGCTACGGAATCACCGACGGCAGGAGTCGGGGCAAGAGAAAGATCCACAATGCCGAACGGAACTTTCAGCCGCTCTGCGGCAGCTGTTCCGACCAGCTGTCCCATTCTTGTGATTTTAAAAGCCGTCTTCTTTATAACTTCCGCAATCTCATCCATTGTGCGGTTCTTTCCTGCTTTTCTTACCGCTTCCCTGACGACGCCGGGGCCGGAAACACCGACATTGATCACACAGTCAGGCTCACTGATCCCGTGGAAAGCGCCGGCCATGAAAGGATTATCCTCGGCCGCATTGCAGAAAACCACCAGTTTCGCCGCTCCGAAACAGTGGTTGTCCGCTGTTTCCTCCGCAGCCTTCCTGACAGTTTCCCCCATCAGTCTGACCGCATCCATATTAATTCCCGCTTTCGTGGAACCGATATTAACACTGGAACAGACCAGTTCGGTTTTCTTCAGTGCCTCGGGTATTGCCCTGATCAGGGCTTCATCCCCGGGTGTCATCCCTTTCTGCACAAGTGCGGAAAAACCGCCGATGAAATTCACACCGACCTTTTTCGCTGCCCTGTCCAGAGTCAGGGCATACTTTACCGGATCTCCGCCGCTGACAGATACCAGCAGAGATATCGGGGTAACACTGATTCTGGAATTAACAATGGGTATCCCGTATTCCCGGGAAATATCCTGTGTTGTCCTGACAAGATTCCTGGCCTTATCCGTGATTTTGGCATAAACCTTCTCACATGATCTGTCGATATCGGCGTCTGCACAGTCAAGAAGAGAAATTCCCATCGTAACAGTGCGGATATCAAGACACTCCTCATCGATCATGCGGATTGTTTCAAGGATGCTGTCAGAGCTCTGCTTTACTATAGCCATGGCATTTCTCCTATATCGTATGCATGGCATTGAAGATATCTTCATGCATTACATGAATTTTAAGGCCCTGTGCATCACCTGCCGCTTCAATTTCCCGGGCAAAATTATGAAAACTCTCAGGATCATCCGGTATCGTTACGATCATAATCATCGTAAACAGATCCTGAAGAACCTTCTGTGTCACGTCCTCAATGTTAATGTTCCTTACGGCACATTCATTTGCAGCAAAGGCCAGAATTCCGGGCCTGTCTCTTCCAACTACCGAAATAACCGCTCTCATCCTTATCCTCCCTGAGATTCCGCCTGCAGATCATCAAGCGACAGTCCGCAGTAATACAATTCCATCACAAAGAAATCTTTCACCGTATGCATCATTTCCACGACAGTATCATCACAGCCGTCTGTATAGATATTCTTTCCGAAGTCATAGGAACATGTGCTTCCGAATCCTCCGGCATCACCTTTCCAGTTATAAACATACCTGCTTGTATGTCTGGCATATGTAAATGTGCTGCTGTTGAAGTCAACGGTATAGCTTTCACCGTCATTATATTCCGTCCGGTATATACCTGTCTCTGTTTCCTCATATCCCAGTCTTCCGACCAGTCTTTTTTTCAGAGTTGCCGTGACCGTATCCTCGGCAATATCACTGGTAATGTCCGCATCACTGACTGCATCCGTATCAATGTCGGTATAATTGACATACGTTCCGAAATTCTGTTTCATTTCATCCGTTATTCCGACTTCGGTTTCATTGTATTTGACAAACCCGCATGAACTTTTTGTCTGAATGGAGATGCCGATCCCGTCCATGGACAGACTGCTGAGAAATTCCGCCGTTTCCCCGGCAAGATGGCCGTTACTGTCAAAGGTCTGGACAATCTTTCCGGAAGTTACTTCAATATCCTCATATTCCTTCAGACCGTAAATATCATAACGGTTCAGCAGCATCGCCTCTGCCCCGCTCTTATTCAGCTCAAAAATGAAAGCCGTGCTGTCTGCTGTTTCCTCACATGAAAACGAATCAATCTGAGAAGCACGGATTTTGACCGGCATCAGAGGCACAAGCATCATTTCCTTTACATTGTCAGCCGTCATATCTTCATAATAGTCGACCGTATTGTAGGTGTTATAAAGCCTTCCGCCGGTATAGTATCCTTCGATTTCAGATGCCGGACCGTCCGAATAGATATTCTGCGTGACATGCGCTTTTGCGTCCGTGCTTTCATCCTGCATCTCCAGAACACCGTCCATCTGATATATTCCGAGCGATCCGTCCGAGAATTCCATGCGGTAATTCAGACTGACGCCGGCAGTCCAGCTGTCTGCCTTCTGCAGACTGTCAAAAAGACCGCTGTATTCCGACAGGTCTGCTGCGGCAGGTACCGCTTCTGTTCCCGCGGAGGCATCCGGCTCCGGTTCTTCTTTTTTTTCTGACTGGCTGCCGCATCCGCACAGACAGAGCGCCAGCGTCAGAATTCCGATCAGTTTCTTATTCATATTGCAATATTATATCCTATATTCCCCAAGGCAATGTACAATTGCCTGCATTGCCGTCATGCCTTCTTTTCCTGCAGCCGCTGCATCACAGCAAAAACTGCCGACAGAATGAACACTGTCATTGAAATAACCGTGCCGGTTCTCTGCAGTGCGGTCGAGCGGTATGCAAGCACTGCCGTGCTGTCTGCAGGAAGATCATCAGGAAGCTCAAAGCTGACAAGACCCGAAGCTGTATCGGCAGCGGTCTCCGCCTTGTATATTTCCCCGCCGTTATGCATTACGGAAACGGTATATCCTTTGTACCACGTCACAGGAAACACATAGGAGCCTCCTCCTTCGTACGGACAGCTGCAGGATTCTGCATCTTCCGTAAATCCTGCGATCTGCGAAATATGATGCGCCGTTCTGTTTCCGGCACTGTAAACATAATTGTTCTTCGGAAGAAAGCGGCCTCTTCCAAGTTCCTTTTCATTGTAACGGAGCGCAGGGGAAGCACCGTCCGTGCTGTTGATATCACGGTATCTGCTGACCGATCCGACGATATTAAACTGCACCGAGATCATCAGCACAGCCGACAGAAGACAGATTCCGGCAAGCGACTTGCGGATATATTCCCTGTCTTTCTTTCGGAACGATGCATGTGAAAAACCGTATCCGGCAGCGAATGCCAGACAGCCCGCGGAAATATAAAACAGACGCTGCGGGTATTCCAGAATTCCCGCAAACGGGATAATCATCCAGGGGAACAGTCTGAAGCTTCCCAGCAGAAGTATGTATCCCGCCAGCATTATTTCCCGGGCAAACGAAGCATATTTTCCCCGTGCCTTCAGGCTGAGGAGCGGCAGAAACAGAAGTCCGAAACCGACCGAATGCAGAAGATGCGGATACCCTGAGGGAATCAGGTCCAGCAGTCCCGCCCATTCCGTCTGTCCCGTCAGATTTGCGGATGACAGAAACAGATCGCGGACATAATAATCACCGGAAAAAAGCTGTTCCGCCGCCGTGATAAAATAGCCCGCAGGAATGCCCGCTGCGGTTACGGCAGCCATTGCCGCACCTTTCAAAGTATTTCTGTTCCGGCTGAACAGGGCATGATGCCTGATGCAGATTATCACACAGACCGCAGACATCATTACGCCCAGAACCGGATCCGACAGCATCATCCCGGAAAGTGAAACAGCAAGTCTGTACCATGCCCCTTCAGCGAGCAGACTGTACAGGCCGTAAATCACCTGCGGAACAAATATTGCGGAAATACTCTCGGCCAGCGTGCCGTTGTTCATCAGCGATGCCCAGCAGTATGTACAGCATACAAACAGCAGCGTACTCAGATACCGTGCCGTTCTGTCATGTTTTATTACTTTTTCCGTTACGGAATACATGCTCATGGCCTGGGCAGAAAGAATCAGATACACAAACAGGCGGTAAGCAGAAAGAAGCGTCATATGCAGTCTGAAAAATGCAGGAATATACATAAACAGATCCGGCAGAAACAGCGGAGTTCCGTATCCGTATCCGTAATTCTGCGTCCGGTAAACAGAAGGAATTACGTGCTCCCGTAGTGAAGAACTGAGTGCTTCGATTCTGTTGAAGTAAAAAGCGGTATCGCCCCCTGCGGAAACAGTCCCGTTCAGAAACGGAATAAAGGCAAGCAGCGCCAAAAGAGAACAGAAAACAATCTGTTCCGCTTTCTTCTTTAAGATGACTGTTCTTTCTTCAGACTTACTCATATTGAAAAAGACCCAAGCATTGCTCAGGTCTTATTGTACTAAACCAGCTCGATGAATGCCATCGGAGCAGCGTCGCCGCGGCGTGTACCGGTCTTTACGACTCTTGTGTATCCGCCGTTGCGGTCAGCATACTTCGGTGCGACTTCGTCAAACAGCTTCTGAAGAACTGTTTTCTTTGTCTTTTCATCCACAACATTGCGCAGGTAAGCAGCAGCCTGTCTGCGGGCAGCCAGATCGCCCTTTTTGCCGAGAGTAATCAGCTCATCGACGATAGAACGCATATCCTTAGCTTTAGCCTCTGTTGTCTCTACTTTTCCGTAGAGGATAACAGATGTTGCGAGATTTCTCAGCATTGCCTTACGATGGTCGGCTGTTCTGCCGAATCTACGATTCCACATTGTTCATTTCCTCCTGTTAGTCATAGGACTTGAAGCCCAGTCCGAGTTCAATGAGCTTGTCCTTAACTTCCTTCAGTGACTTCTTACCGAGGTTACGAACTCTCATCATCTCATCTTCTGACTTCTGTGTCAGCTCATCCACGGTCTGGATACCAGCACGCTTCAGGCAGTTATAGGAACGTACAGACAGGTCGAGGTCTTCGATCATCATCTGCTGTCCCTTATTGGGAGCTTCAGCTCCGCCTTCCTTAATGATATTGTCCATCTGCAGAACATCATCATTAATTCCGGCAACGATATCCAGATGATCAATCAGGATCTTTACAGCCATAGCTAATGCCTTCTGCGGATTGATTGAACCGTCTGTAGTGATTTCCATTGTCAGCT
>JAILGV010000109.1 GCA_024696355.1 Solobacterium sp. | reverse complement strand
GAATGTTCTTCCTTTCGTTTGCTGCATGCAGGGATTATCTGTCTTCCCAGTTGCACAGCTGATAATACAGCTGCTCGTAAATGCCCGCTGACTGTTCCCAGCTGACATCGGTTGTCATGGCGCTCTTTACGAGGCCCTTCCAGCCCGGTCTGTTGTCATAGTACTGTTCAACAGCCCATCTGAGTGTATAGATCATATCGTCTGCGTTGACTGCCCAGAAGCTGAAGCCGTTTCCTTCACCTGTGTACTGGTTGTAAGGATGTACGGTATCCTTCAGACCGCCTGTCTCACGAACCAGCGGCAGAGCACCGTAATGCATTGCAATCAGCTGACCGATTCCGCACGGTTCATAAATGGAAGGCATCAGGAACAGGTCGCAGCCTGCATAGATTCTGTGGGCAAGCTCTTCATTGTAGCCGCAGTAGAATACGCCTTTGCCTTTGTATTCGGATTCCATCCACTTGAATGCATTCTCGGCATTCACTTCACCTGTGCCAAGGACGACAAACTGTACATCCATGCCCATGATGTCCCGAATACGGTCTGCAATCAGGTAAATGCCCTTCTGCGTTGTCAGTCTGGATACCAGACCGATCATGCAGACATCATTGGAAACCTTGAGGCCGAGCTCTTCCTGCAGGGCAAGCTTGTTTGCTTTCTTGCCGGATACCCATGAACGGACATCATAGTTCTTGGCAAGCAGCGGGTCGGTCTTGGGATCCCATGTGACTGTATCGATACCGTTGACGATGCCCCAGAGATCTTCTCTGCGGTATCTGAGTACGGAATCCATTCTCTCACCGAATGTCTGGGTCAGAATTTCGTTGGAGTATGTCGGGGATACAGTTGTTACTTTGTCGGCATATACGATACCTGCCTTCATGAAGCTGATGCCTGTATCGAATTTGATGGAGCCGTTGTCAAAGTAGTAGTAATCCAGTCCCAGGCAGGTGCTGAGCATATCTGCACCGAAGTTGCCCTGGAATGCCAGGTTGTGAATGGTATATACATGCTTGATTGCCTGATATCTCTGATCATCGGCGTAGCATGCATGTGCCATCAGCGGGATCATGCCAGTCTGCCAGTCATTGGAGTTGATAATGTTAGGCCACCAGTTGATGAAATAAATCATATCGAGGGCTGCTCTCTGGAAGAAAGCAAATCTCTCACCGTCATCTTCATATCCGTACAGTGCATCTCTTTCGAAATAGCCCTGGTGTTCAATGAAGTAATATACAACACCATCAACTGTCGCAGAGTAATAGGTTGCCGGCTGATCAATCCATCCGGAATGAACCTGGATGGTCCCGAGTCTTGTCAGTTCGCCGTAGTGCTTTTCAATAACCTTCTTGTAAAGCGGCAGGACGACTCTGACATCATGGCCTCTCTTGGCGAGCGCCTTAGGCAATGAACCAATAACATCCGCCAGTCCGCCTGTTTTGATAAATGGCAGGCCTTCGCCGGCCGCGAATAATATCGATCTTCCCATATTATCTCCTCTTAGATGCGGTCTCTTCTCTTGACATAGATCGGCTCTGTTTCTGTGCCGACCAGTTTCTTGACATGATGCACAATTGCATACTTGTCTACGACAACATGGTCAAGCTTTGCATTCTCGCCGATATATGCGCCCGGAAGAAGAATACTGTCCTTGACTTCTGCGCCCTTGCAGATGATAACGTTACGGCTGATAATGGAGCCCTTAACTGTTCCGTTGATCTCTGAACCGTTGGCAACAACACTGTCGCTTACACTTGCATCTGCTGAATAAAGTGTAGGTGCCGAGTCGTTTGTCTGTGTATAAATCGGCCATCCCGGACGGAAGAGCTGCTGAGCCTTCTTATAGTTCTTCAGTTCCATGGAAATACGGTAGTACTCTGACAGACTGTTGATGCAGGCGACATAGCCCTTCACCTGATAGCCTCTCATGCTGAGTTCATCAACGCTGTCAGCCAGAATGTCCTTGAACCAGTACAGTGAGGAAATTTCACTTGCCTTCTTTACCAGGTCAATGAACAGCTTCTTTGACATTACGTAAGCTTCCAGTGAAATGTTCGCATTCTTCTTGTTTCCGCGGTTCTTTCCGAAGCCCTGAACTGTCTTTGTTACCTTTTCGATATCAATTGTGTCAGCGCCCAGATAAGCTGTCTTGGCATTGTTCGCAGCTGTATAAAGAACTGTAACATCAGCCTTTGATGCGACATGCTGCTTCATAACTTCGTTGAAGTCAATGCTGTATACAAAATAGCTCGGTGCAATGACGACATACGGATTCTTGTCTTCTTCGATGTACTGCATGTTCAGCATATAGTTTGCAACGTCATGGTTGTAAACTTCCGAAGAGAATGACTTCTCACCGTAGAGAACACGCAGCTTGCCTCTCTTGGAGTTGATATTGTAGTGGCTGCCGCTTCCCAGATGTTCAATCAGATTACGCGGTTTTTCCTTGCAGTAGACCTGAACATTGTCGATTCCGCTGTTGGTCATATTGCTGAGGATGAAGTCGATGACACGGTAGCGTCCCATGAAAGCGATGGCAGGTACCGGGCGGTAATCGCCGAGTCCCTCGATTTTCGCTGTATTATCCTCAAAACTGATAATTCCAAGTGCTCGCATATTGTATCCTCCTACTCCACAAAATTGCTCGCAATGAGCTCGATCTCAGCGCTGTCCCTGCTTCCTGCAACGGCACCCGGAGCGATTTCAACGTCATCTGCCACGATGCAGCGGATAACTGTTGCGCCCTCTCCGATAATTGCGCCCGGCTGCAGAACGCTGTCTTCAACTACAGCGCCTTTGCCGATAATAACACTCGTACCGATAATGGAGTTCTTAACTTTGCCTTCAATGACGCTGCCCTGTGTAACAAAGCAGTTTTCGATCTTTGCTTCATCTCCGATGTACTGCGGCAATGCATTGACATCTTCCGTATAGATCTTCCATGTCTTGTCACCGAGGTCAAGTTCACTGTTCTTGTCGAGCAGGTCCATGTTAGCTTCCCAGAGTGAGTCAACAGTTCCGACATCCTTCCAGTATCCCTTGAATCTGTATGCGAACAGTTTCCTGTTGTCATTCAGATATGCAGGAATGATATCCTTACCGAAGTCATGATGGCTGTCAGCCTTCTTTGCATCAGCTACCAGATACTTTCTGAGTGTCTTGTAAGTGAAGATGTAAATGCCCATGGATGCCAGGTTGCTCTTCGGATGAGCAGGCTTTTCCTCGAATTCAACAATACGGTCTGTATTGTCTGTGTTCATGATTCCGAAACGTGTAGCTTCCTTCAGGGAAACTTCGCGTACGGCGATTGTTGCATCAGCCTGGGATTCCTTATGATAAGCCAGCATCTTTGCATAGTTCATCTTGTAGATGTGGTCACCGGAAAGAATCAGAAGATATTCCGGATTCATTGAATCAAGGAAGTCGATGTTTGCTGTAATAGCATCAGCGGTACCACGGTAAACTTCGAAATCCTCTTCATCTTTTTCACGCGGAGTCAGTACAAATACGCCGCCGTTATTAGTGTCAAGTCCCCAGTAATGGTCTCTTGCCACATAGGAATTCAGCAGTACGGATTCGTACTGTGTTAATACGCCAACTGTCTTGATGTCGGAATTGGCGCAGTTACTTAAGGGGAAGTCAATGATTCTGTATTTGCCGCCGAAATGAACTGCAGGTTTCGCAACCTTTTTTGTCAGTTCCTTAAGGCGTGAGCCTCTTCCGCCCGCCAGAATCATGGCAACCATATTGTTCGCTCTCATGATTATTCTGCCTCCTGAACGATTATAAATCTACAATCATTATATACGAGAAAACGCTTCCATGGGAATTCAAAAAGTAAATCATTCGATTATTATAGAAAATCATACAGTGTAAATTTCCACCTGAGTCAGAAAAAAAAGACAGATCAGTATCTGCCTTATCTGAACAGGTCGGGAATCTGCCAGTCAACCGTTGACATTCCCCTGCTTTCAAGAAATGAATTTGCCTGTGCAAAATGACCGCATCCGAAAAATCCGTTATATGCACTTAACGGTGACGGATGGGCCGCCTGCAGCACCAGATGCTTCCGGCTGTCAATCATTCCGGCTTTGTCTCTGGCATTCCTTCCCCAAAGCATGAATACGACCGGTTTCTCCCGCTCATTGATCTTCTCAATGACGTGATCCGTAAATGTCTCCCAGCCCTTTCCGCGGTGGCTCTGCGGTCTGGAATCCCTGACCGTAAGAATCGTATTGAGCAGGAATACACCCTGTTTTGCCCATGGCATCAGATAGCCGTTGTCGGGAATTCTGCATCCGAGTTCCCTGTTCAGTTCCTGATAGATATTAACAAGACTCGGCGGTGTCTTCACTCCCGGATTGACTGAGAAGCACATGCCGTGTGCCTGGCCCGGCTGATGATACGGATCCTGGCCGAGGATCACAACCCTGATATCCGGATAGTCACAGTTTTCAAAGGCACTGAACACACAGTTTTTCGGAGGATAGACCTTCTGGGTTTCATATTCCTGATGAACAAATGCCGCAAGCTGCCTGAAGTACGGTTTCTGCCATTCCTCCTGCAGCCACGGATACCATGTATTGTGTATCATTTTCTTTTCTTCACCTTGTTGATGTCTTTTCCGCTGAACCATGCCGCAATATCAGAAACAATGTCGTCCGAAATCTCCCAGTCTTCATCACGCAGATGATGTCCCAGGTCCGGATAGGATTTCATGGTTACGTTGGAACCCTTCTGGCTCTTCCAGCTGTTGTAGTCGCTCATCAGTGTCAGCGTATCATCTTCGCCCTGCATGATCAGGATCGGAATCCTGACGTAGCGCGTATAAATCAGCGGATCACAGTTTTTCCATTCCTTCCAGTAGGAGGACGGATACCCGCTGATCATTTCCGGAACTTCATCCTTTTCCAATGCATCGCGGACATCGTCTTCGACAGCTTTGTCAAGCCAGTCCATCTGCCTCAGCAGAGAGATGCCGTCCGCAAACGGCGCATTCAGCAGAACCAGTCCGCCGGTAATCTCAAAGTGATGATACACGCAGTCATATCCGAGTGTTCCGGCAACACCGTGCCCGATATAGATAATCGAAGACGAGGATACAGGATACTTGTCAAGGGAATGCACCGCATATGCAAAATCATTGAAGAAACTGCGTTCCAGTGAAAGCGGATCGGACGCAAAATACAGCAGCGGATCCGCATATGTCCGCATATCAAAGCGGACCGATGCAATTCCCTCTTCCGCCAGCGCATGCGCCAGATCTCTTCTGAACAGAAGGTCACTGCCGCTGGCATTCATTCCGTCATATATTGTTTCAGGCATCAACACAGCCACGGGCGCATCAGTTTTTCCCGTTGGCAGAGTCAGGATGCCGCTGATCTTCGGACCGGTTCCGATACTGATATATTCCTCCGTAAAATCATCCGAAGATTCTGTTTCCGGAAGCGCCGGAATTCCGGCAAACCCGAATGCCGTTATATTGTTTTCCGCATCTGTCCTGAAAGCTGCTTCATACTGCTGTGTACCGCTGTCAAGAATCAGATAGAAACCTCTTCCGGAATCCTCATAGACTTCTTCTGCGGAAACAACCTTCAGATCTTTCTGACTGTGCAGAAGTTCCTTCTCGTCTTCCTTGTATTTACTGTCCGAGATCAGTGATACAAATCCCGACCAGTTTCTTTCAATGATCAAAGAGCTGACTTCATCAGACAGCTCCTTTAAAGTTTTCGGTTGTTCTTCCTCAACTGCGGCATCTGTTTTTTTCTCGGCGGCACAGCCTGCAGAGAACAGACAGAAGAAACACAGCAGAATCTTAACGGTCAAGCGGGTCATTCTTTTTCTTTAACCTCAGCAGAATCAGACCGAGCACAGCAACCAGAACAAAGACGCCCGTCAGGGTGAGAACACCTGCCTTTGTCTGCAGGAATTTTGCCTTGCTCTGATGCGATGACGGTGTAATGGAGTGGATTACAGAACCGTGGGCTTCCTTGACTTCATCCTTGTTCTTTCCGGTGACTTCGGAAATGTACTGATCAATATCCTCTTCGACAAGTTCAAACATTCTCGGACCGTCTGTCAGCACAACTGTGTTGTAATCCCTGGCTTTGAAATCTTTGCCCAGGATTTCCTCGGTTTCACTGCGCAGGTTGAGCATCTTGATTGTTCCCACACCGTACGGCAGGAACAGTCCCGGATACATCAGCACCTCTTCGACAATCTCACCTGCATATTTGCCGTCAAATCCCCTCTGGTCCATCCAGTTTGCGACATCATCCGTATCCCAGCCCATGCCGTTGACAGCCAGATCCGCCGCGCATACCATTCCGTAATTCAGAATGTCATCGGCGACGATCATATTCTTCACATCATCGGAGATATGCGGAGCGTTATAAACAGCCATATTGGCGGAGTATTCAGCCCAGCCCTCGGTATAGCCCAGCATGGAAACAGCATTTCTGATCCTTGACGGTTTCTGATCGATATACCATGTAATCTGATACAGATGTCCCGGGAACCCCTCATGAGCGAGCGTCGAGTACAGATTCATGCTGTCCCCGATCATCCTTCCGTTGATGCGGATGACATTATGTTCGGGATCATCGATCGGCGGCTCCATGTAATAGGCAACCGTCGTATCATTCTCCAGTGCTTTTTCCAGATAGGAATATTCATAAGTAACCTTCGGTCCTTCCGGATAGTCATCCAGATGATCCTGAAGGAAGGACAGAACTTCATCCGGTCCGTCAAGTCCCGGATCAGCATTATCCAGCTCACTCTGGGCACTGCGGTTATTCATGAGAATATTCATATATTCGCCGATAGCCGAGTCAATCGCGGTTGTTAATTCTTCGAAAATTTCTTCGACTGACTGCCTGCAGGATGTCTTGGAACGCACAATGCCGTAATAGTATTCCTGTGCTTCCTTACCGTATTCATAAAGTCCTCCGCTGACGGAACGGCTGCCCTTCAGCTTCTCCACTTCATCCGCGCATTTATCTACGGCAGGAACATAAGATTCCAGAACAATCTTTCTGAATCTCTCTTTGTAATCAGCTTTTTCAGCATCGCTGAGCAGCGTGCTCCTGTCTGCTTTTTCATTGAATATGACAATCAGGGGATTGTTCTCTTTCTCTGATGTGAACTGGCGCATCAGACTCAGAGATTCCTCGAGTGCCGCATCAGTCATAAACACACCCTGACCGGCCTGCCATTTTGTCAGTTCCAGAACACTGTCATAGAACTTTGAAAGACTTGCGGTATATGCCAGATAATCATCAAAATCTTCTCTTTCGGCAAATACATATTCTGTGAGATTTGTATTCAGAACATCCCAGACGCCGTTAGCCGGGCCGAACCAGTCTTCATAAAGGGGATGGGTGTCTGTCATCAGACTGTTTTCCAGCACAAATTCCAGAACCTTGTAGTCCACTTTCTGCCTTTCGGAAAGACTCTCATAATCAAATCCGTGAAGTTCATCAAGGACACTGCGTGTTTCCTCTACAGAATCTTCATAGTATTCCAGATCGACGGGGATCTCTTCGGGAACCGGCTTTTCGATTCCGAAGGACTTGTAATCCCTGATTGTATAGTGAAGCGTAAGATAATCCGCTTCCATGGTCTCTTCAAACTGCTCATCCAGAAAAGCGTCGAAATCTTTATTATTTTCTTCTGCAGCTGCTGTCAGAGGATTCAGAAGGCTTAATGACAGTACTGCGGCAGTAATTGCGGTTAAGTATTTTTTCATGGTGCACCTCCCTGAAATATTATATCAGAAAATGATATTCCCTTATGCCCGGCACAATGCCTGTCAGACAATGGTCCTGCAGCGCTCAGCTTCTTCCCTGCTCAGCTGATTGTATCCCCCGCAGACACTGCATCTTTCAAAATACTCAGGCTTCATCGGAATGAGCGGAATAAAGAAGAGTGTAAACCAGTTTCTGCTTTCATATACTTCCCAGCAGCTGACATTTGAGCATCTTGTGCATCTGTATTTCTTTGTGACGCCGATCTTTTTTACAACAGGCCTGAAGCCGAACAGCAGAAACATCAGTTCCTCCCCGACAGGACGATGACGCTGACCGCAGGAATGAAGACGTCTTCCATTTCCTTGTCATGTTCCTGCCCCTGTTCATCCAGGATGATCCGCCAGTTCCCGGGGAAATGATAATATTTGTCATTCACCGACGGGTTGATGATTACGCGGACGCAGTCACTGTTGTTTGCCTCGTCACGGTAATTGATATCGTAATAAATAATAGTTCCCTCCGCTACCTGGAAGCTGACCCTCCTGTCCACTTCACTGCTGTTCGGCAGACGGAAAGCCGCCCATTTTCTGCGCATGGCAATGCATTTTCTCGAATACTCCAGGACATCGTAATTCAGGATCATACGGTCCCAGTTCATGCAGTTGATGACATCACCGGCATTGTAGGAATTGGAATTGTCCTGCTTTGTTCCGCAGAATTCCATTCCCGCATGAATAAACGGCACGCCCTGGGCTGCCATTGTCACAGCCATCAGCATCTTCTGACGCTTCTTTCTGGTATCCCTGTTCTCCTCCGCGCAGCATGCATGCATTTTATCCCAGGCAGTCGCATTGTCATGTGTTTCAATGGCATTGATGCTCTGCACGGGGGAATCAAATCTTCTGAAATACGGGTCTCCCTTGGTGTTCCCGCTGAGAACGCCGCACATATCAAACGCCATTGACAGATTGCCTGTCAGATAGCCTTTTTCCCACTTCTGATCATCGCCTGTCCTGCCCTTGGCAACGTCACGGAATGAATCATTGAAGTGTCCGATCCCCGGCAGTCTGTGCTGGTTCCCGATGGTTGACTTCATGTTCTGTTCCAGGTTCGTGGGCATATCCCAGCCTTCCCCGTAGATCATCGCATAAGGCTTGATGGATGCCGCCAGAGAGGCGATCTCATTCATCGTGTCAATGTCAATGATTCCCATCAGGTCAAAACGGAAGCCGTCAACACCGTAGAGTTCCATCCATGTGCGGATAACCTTCATGAACAGTTTTTTCATCATCGGTCTTAAAGAATCAAGGTCATTCCCGCAGAAGCTGCCGTTGGACATATAACCGTTCTCGTTATAGCGGAAATAATAATACGGCACGGTCCTGTCAAGAGACGTGGACGGCACATCATACATGTGGTTGAAAACCATGTCCGTATTGACACGGATTCCTTTTTTATGCAGTGCGCATACCATCTTTCTGAATTCGGTCATGCGCGCATACGGATCAGCCGCATTGGTGGAGTAGGAGCCCTCAAGAGAGAGCAGCTGCAGCGGATCATAACCCCAGTTATAATTCTTTTCCGGATGATCCTCGTCAATTGTACTGAAGTCATTGACCGGCTGAATCTGCACGTGCGTAATCCCGAGGGATACCAGATAATCAAGTCCGGTGGGCTTCATCTTCCATCCCGTTCCGGTTTCCGTCAAAGAAACATACTTCCCGTTTGTACTCGTTCCGGTCTGTCTGGAGGACGTCATATCCCTGACAGAGCATTCATATATCACAGCATCTGCGGCTGTTTTATAGTCCGTTTCAACACCGGGATCCTTGATCTTCAGAATCACGGAGGTATCAATGACGGCACTTTCCCTGCCGTTTGACGTTGATGAAAGAGCATACGGGTCCGTACTCTCTATAACGATGCCGTCCCGTTCAATCATATAGACATAGGTGCATTTTTTCAGATCACCGCTGACCCGGCATCTCCATACACCTCTTTCATATCTGTCCATCGTATGCACGGAGATTCTGTTTCTTGCATCGCGGATCCTGATGTGAACACGGCAGGCTGTCGGCGCCCATAAGGCAAAGTCCGTATACATCTCATGATATACAGGTCCCAGATCATCCCCGTCATAGGTAAACAGCCGGTCAAATTCCGCTGTTCTGACAATGTATCTCACCGCAATCGGACATGCTCTGCCATGTGCTTCATGAAGGTAATACTGTACACCGAAATTCATATTTGCCGGAATAATCAGATCATAATAAATTTCCTGACTGTGCTCCTCCACCGAACGGAGCACGCAGTCGCTGAATGTCCCGTCGCTTCCCGTAATATAAAAACCGGTTGTCTGACCGTTATAAAAAGTCTTTGATACTTTGACCCGGAGTTTCCCGAAATCGTCCATAAAAGCTTCGAAAGCTGTCATATCATTTTCTCCCGCCTTCTTCAAAAAAAAGAGGCATATCCAAGCGCCCTTATCATATTCCAAAAAGCCTGTTTATTCAATTGCCAGTATGCCCGATTTACGCTTATGCCTTTTCCGGATACGGGAAGACCGGAAAAAAACAGGGACAGACCCGTTGACAGAAGAAATCCGGCCCCGTTAACCACGGAGCCGGAACACATTTCAGAATATTTCTGCGGCAGAGCTGCAGATTACTTTTTACTGCTCATGCCGGACAGCGGCTGGATTTCCCAGATTTCGCCGGCATACTGTCTGATGGTACGGTCGGAACTGAAGTAGGCTGACTGGGCAATATTGATCAGGCAGCTTCTTGCCCATCCGCTCCTGTCTCTGTACTTCTGCTCAATCTGCTCATGTGCTTTGACATAGGAATCAAAATCAGCCAGTACAAGGTATTCATCATTCTTCTTCATGATTTCATCGTAGATAACCTGGAAATCATCCGGATTGCCGTTCCATGTGCCGTCGATCAGTGAATTCATTGCCTTGTGGATGCGCTTATCCTTGTTGTAGTAATTCCATGCACTGTATGAAGCACGGACACCCGGAATCTGATCTACCGTCAGACCGAAGATGACATCATTTTCACGGCCGACCAGCCTGTCAATCTCCACTGTAGCTCCGTCAAGCGTACCGAGCGTAATGGCACCGTTCATCATGAACTTCATATTGCCGGTTCCGGAAGCTTCCTTGCCTGCAGTACTGATCTGTTCACTGACATCGGAACCGTTCATCAGATACTCACTCATGGATACACTGTAGTTCGGCAGGAACACAACCGTCAGAACCTTGTTTACATCCGGATCGCTGTTGACCTTCCTGGCAACACAGTTGATCAGCTTGATAACCTTCTTGGCAAATACATAGGAAGGAGCCGCCTTGGCTGCAAAGATAAAGGTATGCGGATAGATTCTGAAGTTTTTGTCTTCCTTCATCCTCTGATACAGGTAGATGACATGCAGGATATTCAGAAGCTGGCGCTTGTATGCATGCAGACGCTTGGCCTGGGAGTCAAAGATGGAATCCGTGTTGACGATAATGCCGGTGCTCTTTCTGATGTAGTCTGCCAGCACCTTTTTTCTTTCCTGCTTGACTTTCAGGAATGCCTCCTGCGTTTTTTTGTCATCGACTTTTTCCATCAGTCTGATGATTTTGGAGAAATCCTTCTCATAGGATTTTCCGATTGTATCATCCAGCATTTTCCTGAGCTGGGGATTGGAGTAAAGCATCCATCTTCTCGGCGTGATGCCGTTGGTCTTGTTGGAGAATCTTTCCGGATACATTCTGTAGTAATCACGGAACAGATCGCTCTTGAGCAGGCCGGTGTGGATTTCGGCAACACCGTTGACCTTATGGCTGCCCACCACGGCAAGACGCGCCATGTGAATTCTGCCGTCGGTGATAATCTTGACACGGCTCCAGAAATCAGGCTCGCCTGGATATCTTGCGGTTACATAGTTGGAGAATCTTGTATTGAACTCATCAATGATCATATAGATTCTCGGCAGAAGCTTCTTGACGTATTCAATCGGCCATGTCTCCAGCGCCTCGCTCATGACGGTATGGTTGGTATAGGACATTACCGCTGTTGTAATATCCTTTGCCTTTACCCAGGAGTATCCGTAGACATCCATCAGAACACGCATCAGTTCCGGAATCGCCAGAACCGGATGGGTGTCATTCAGCTGGATTCCCACCTTTTCAGGCAGATTGTCCAGAGTGTCATACTGCTTCAGATGGGCATTGATAATCGAGTCGATGCCTGCGCATACAAAGAAGTACTGCTGCTTCAGACGCAGATATTTACCCTCTTCCGTACTGTCGTTGGGGTAGACATTCAGACAGATATCATTGACTTCCGACAGATACTGGCGGTAGTCCTTGCCTGCCGGAGATACATCAGCCGGTTCCGCAGACCACAGACGGAGAGTATTCGTCATGGATGTATTCGCGCCGACCATCGGCATATCATACGGTATGGCAAGAATGTGCTCACCGTTGACATGGCGGAAATGAAGATCGCCGTTGCTGTCGCCGGATACCTCGACGCTGCCCCAGAACTGCACGTCCACGGAGTGCTTCGGTTTTCTGATTTCCCACGGATTTCCGATGCGCATCCAGATATCCGGAAGCTCCACCTGATTGCCCTGCTCGTCAATTACCTGGCGGAACAGTCCGTAACGGTAGCGGATGCAGTTGCCGTTGACCGGCAGATTCTCGCTTGCCGCGGAGTCCATAAAGCATGCCGCAAGTCTTCCCAGACCGCCGTTGCCCAGACCCGCATCCTTTTCCATTGCCGCAAGATTATCAAAATCAATTCCCAGTTCACTGAGTCCTTCAACAACAATGTCATAAATGCCCAGATTCTTCATATTGGAAGTCAGGCTTCTTCCGAGCAGGAATTCCATTGAGAAATAATAGACCTGCTTGACATCCTGCTGGGAAACAGCAACCTTGGTATCCTTCCAGTTGACACTGGCATGGTCTCTGACCATTTCACCGAGCACCAGATATTTTTCCGTGGGATGCGTCATCTCTACCGTGGTGCCGTATGCTTCTATCAGTCTCTGACTGAATTCCTTTTTAAACTCTTCTTTGTTTTTGAACATAGGTTCTCCTCTCAGTTACGGGAAAAAGCCGCGTTTACACTGCGGCTTTCTTTCTCGGTGCTCTTCTTTTGACCGTCAGCCAGACTGCCGCAAACGGCGCCAGTCTGATTGTCAGGTCATACTTGAACGTCTTCTTGTCGACCTTTCTCTTCACAGCTTTTACAGGGGCGAAGTTGCACATATTGCATCCGCTGTAAATATCCTTTTCGCTGTTCAGAATTTCTGTATATGTTCCTCCCTGCGGCACTTCGATCGTAAATTCTTCATAGCTGGCAGGTGTCATATTCAGGACACAGATCAGGTATTCCTTCTCATCGGAACGATAGAAGGAGTAAACAGACTGTTCTGCATTATCCGCATCGATCCATTTGAATCCTTCGTAGGAATAGTCATACTTTGACAGACATGAATGCGCTTTGTAAATCTTGTTGAGATCCGTAAAGTATCTGAGGAACGCATCATGGGCGGGATATGTCAGCAGGAACCAGTCAAGTTCCTTTGCCTCGTCAAATTCACGGAATGAGCCGATTTCATTGCCCATAAAGTTCAGCTTCTTGCCCGGATGCGCCATCATGTACGCATACAGGTTTCTTGCCAGCATGAACTTCTGCTCATAAGTTCCCCACATCTTGTCGATTACGGAATGCTTGCCGTGGACATTTTCATCATGGCTTAACGGAAGCATGAATCTCTCGCTGTAGAAATACGCCATTGAGAAAGTGATGCTGTTGTGATGCCATTTCTTGTAAATGGGATCCCTTTCGTAATACTTCAGCGTATCATTCATCCAGCCCAGATCCCACTTGTAGTCGAAGCCGAGACCGCCGTCCAGCGTGCTCCATGTAACCTTGGGATAGTCGGAACTGTCTTCCGCAATCAGCATGACGCCCGGATATTCCCTGTTGAGGTAGTAGTTCATGCGCTTGATGAAATTCAGTGAGCCCTCATTTGTTCCTCTGTCGCGGTTTCCGCCCCAGTAGATCAGATTGGATACAGCGTCGATTCTGATGCCGTCCATGTGATAGACATCACACCAGAAGGACGCAGCCGAAATAAGGAATGATCTGACTTCTTCACTCCAGAGGTCGAAATTCATTGTGCCCCACTGGCTTTCGGCATCTTCCGGCTTCCTGTATTCATACAGCGGCTCGCCGTCAAAATAGCGCAGTCCGAAGGCGTCCTTGACAAAGTGCACGGGAACCATATCCATGATTACGCCGATGCCTTCCTTATGACACTTGTTGACAAATGATGCGAACTCCGTCGGATTTCCGTAACGGCTTGTTACGGCGAAGTATCCGGAAGCCTGATAACCCCAGGAACCGTCGAAAGGATGCTCATTCAGCGGCATCAGTTCAATATGGGTATATCCGTGATCCTTTACATAGGGAATCAGTTCATTTTCCAGTTCGGGATATGTATAAGGGAATTCTCCGTTTCTCTTCCATCCGCCGGCATGGACTTCATAAATTGAGACAGGTCTGTCAAAATTCTTTGTGCGCTTTTTCATCCAGGCCGCATCTGTCCATTTGATGTCTTTGAGATTATATGTCTTTGATGCATTGTCGGGTCTTGTCTCACTGTAGAAGGCATACGGATCTGATTTGTAATGCAGGTTTCCGTATTTATCCTCGATCAGATATTTGTAGCTTTCCCATTCCTTGACATCTTTGATAAAAATACTCCAAACACCGTTGAAACCGGTTCTTTCCATTTTCGCAGCATTTTCATCCCAATTGTTAAAACTTCCTATAACACTGATTGTTCTGGCATGAGGGGCATAAACCGTAAACCGTACTCCTTCACCGCCTTCATAGGTGTAGTGAGCACCAAACAAACGGTATGCGTCGACGCAGTTGCCCTGATGAAAATCTTCAATGATTCTAGCCTGATCCATAATTCCTCCGGTAATTATTCTTAAACGTAATCATATAATAACATTTAAACGTACATTAAAGGGAGAAACTTTCCCTCAAAGATGATTCTTTTGTGAAATCATAATCATTATGATGCTCAGTAAACTTCAGATGTTTTGCCGCCGCATGTAATCTGGTACAGATCAGCACCCATGCGCTTTTCAAAGTACTCCTTCAGTTCATAGACCCTGTCCCATTTTTCCTGCGGATAGCCGTTGTAGCGCTCCGCAATATCACCGAGCCTGTTTTCGATTGTTATAACACCGGATGCCCCGCTGATTGCGTCACAGAGCTGGATCAGCCAGTCATATTCATCAAATGTGCATGCAGTCAGAGCATCATTCATTTCCTTCTGCTGCTCTTCCGTAATATCAAACCTGCCTGCATACATTCTGATTTCCTGGACGCTGAAGGAATGGGTCAGACAGATTTTTGCACAGTCATGCCAGCCGAGCTCATTCATATATTTCCAGCCGAAGTAAACATGCGCCAGCTGCCCCGGACCGTTCCTTCTTCCGATATCATGCAGAAGACCGAGCACATATGCTTTATCAGGATCCATTCCCGCTGCCGCCGCAATCTTTTCGGCGCACATGGCACAGGTGCGCGAATGCTCGGGCCACCTGCCCTGCGTTCCCCGGGCAGACTCATTCAGGATTCTTTCCGCTTCTTCCCTTGAGGGGTATCCCTTTTTCATGTTCTCTTCCCTCTTCCTACTGCTTCAGAATATTGATCACCGTATCATAGTCTTCCTGTGCCTCGGGGAATTTCACTGCCGTGCAGTAACAGCTGCACATGTCCTGACGCACCCTGACATGACACCTGCTCTTTCCTGCGGCGTATGCTTTTTCAAAGAATCCCGCTTTAGCACTGAAGCATTCCTCACTGCCGTAGAACATCCACGTTTCCGGCAGTCCGCGGTAATCACCGCCGCTTCCCGACAGCATGTATTCCGGTATTTTTTTCCCGTGATCGAGGATCTCACGTATCACTTCCAATGATGCCGGATCATTCATAATATCCCTGTCCTTCATTGCCAGCATGGCTGCTTTTTCCTCTTCGCTGCTCCAGCAGGATGAGGGGGAAATCAGGATCATTTTGCTGCAGGACGGCAGTCTGTTCCTGAGCGTATTGTTGTACAGCATCGCAGCAAGCGCCAGGAATGCCCCTGATGCGGCACCGTAAACGGCGATATTTTCCGGTTTGTAGAAATCAAGCATTTTCCCGTACAGAAGATGCGTCAGATGCACGGCATCCTCCATACTGCAGTCACCGCACAGCGGATAATGAAAGAACCATACTTCACGGTCCGTCAGGTCTGCAATTTCACGGGCTGCCTGAAGATCACTGTCCTCAGGCGGCATCAGCATATGCCCGCCGTACAGATACAGCAGTGCCCTGTCATTCGTCTTTCCCCTGGCGGAAATATGAATGCAGTTCCTGTCCTCCAGAACATGATTGACATAATGATGCCTGAAATCGTCGGCAGGACATACAAACCGATATTCTTTCTGTCTCTGCAGGGATAAAGCCGTCAGCTTTTCGGCGCTGCCGTGCATTTGTTTTTTAATTCCGCCGAGTGAGGCGGTCAGTTTATACATCGAATATTGAAAGCTCATTTCAGATATCTCCAGACAAATCATACCACGGATTCAGGGAATCATCCCGTTCTCTGCAGCTGCGGGCAGGCCTGCGTACGCAAAAGACACGCCGCATCTTCATGCAGCGTGTCTTTTCCGGTCTTTGCTTTCCGTGAATTAAGCTGTTACTTTCTTCATGAATGCTTCGTAGGAAGCGTTCTTTGCGTCTGCGTCTTCTGCGGAATCACCGTGGATGCAGTAATAAACCTTGACTTTCGGTTCTGTTCCGGAAGGTCTTACGGCGATCCATGACTCATCATCGAGGAAGTACTTCAGAACATTGGACTTTGTGAATCCTTCCAGAGGCTTCACGCCGGCATCTGTTCCCTCTTCGAATGTATCGAAGTCCTGCCATTTGATAACCTTGTGGCCGTCGATCTCCATCAGACGGTTTGTTCTTAAGCCGTCCATGATTTCCTTCATGTGTGCAGCACCGGCAGCGCCAGGATATTCAACACTTGTCTGTGTCTCTTTGTAGTAGCCGAGTTCAGCATACAGATCATCGAGAACATCAATCAGTGTCTTGCCCTTTGTCTTGTAGTAGCAGGCTGCTTCGGCGAGCATCAGACATGCCTGAGGAGCGTCCTTGTCTCTGACAAACGGCTTGATCAGTGAGCCGTAGGACTCTTCATAGCCGAAGACATAGTTTCTTGCATGATTTACTTCATACTTGGCAACCTTTTCACCGATGAACTTGAAGCCTGTCAGTGTCTTTTCTGTTTCAACACCGTACTTGGCCGCTGTCTTTTCACCGAGGTCGGAAGTAACGACAGTATTGAACATGACAGGATTTTCAGGCATCAGGCCTTTTTCTGTCATCTGGCTGAGTACATATTCAATCAGAACAGCACCGGACTGGTTGCCTGTCATCAGAACAAATTCGCCGTTCTTCTTTGCCGCAACACCCATTCTGTCAGCGTCGGGATCGCAGACCAGAACTACGTCAGCGTCTGTTTCCTTTGCATATTTGAGAGCCAGTTCATAAGCACCCGGCTGCTCGGGGTTCGGTGTCGGTGTGTTGGCGAAATCAGGATTCGGATCGCACTGCTCAAGAACAGGCACGAGATCATAGCCGCATTCCTTGAGGATTGTGCGTACAGGAATATTTGCAGTTCCGTGTTCCGGTGAGAAGACGATTCTGCAGTTTCTTTCAACATCAGGATTCAGCTGAATGGACTTAACTGCCTTGTAGTATTCTTTGTCAACATCTTCACCGATGACTGTAACAAGCTTTTTCTGCTCTTCCGTCGGTTCGGCTTTTACTGACAGTTCATCAGTAATCGCATTAACTTTTGCAATTACGGCATCAGCCAGTGCCGGAATCAGCTGGCATCCCTTTTCGTCATACAGCTTGTAGCCGTTGTACTGCTTCGGATTATGGGAAGCAGTGATCATGATGCCGCCGAAGCACTTTTCAAAACGTGTCGCAAAGGACAGTTCCGGTGTCGGTCTCAGGCTTTCGAATACATAGCTTCTGATGCCGAATGAAGCCAGAACATTTGCGGAGTCAAATGCAAATTCTCTGGACATATGACGGTTGTCATAACCGATTGCAATGCCGGCCTTTTTCGCTTCTTCGCCGTTCTCACAGATGTACTGTGCAAAGCCTGCAGTTGCCTTGCGGATTGTGTGGATATTGATGCGGTTTGTACCGGCTCCCAGAACACCGCGCATACCTGCGGTACCGAATTCAATGTTGGTATAGAAAGCATCTGTGATCTGCTGATCATCCATACCTTCCATCTCTTTGCGAAGGTCTGCGTCAAGGTTTGCACTGGCCAGCCAGCGCTCATAATTTTCTCTTGCTGTTGTCATTTTATTTTCTCCTTTAATCTAAAAGGGAAGATGCTCATCAGCATCTTCCCTTTTTTAGTCCTGCCCTAAAATTAAGCGATGACCTTCTGAGCACGAAGAACTTCTTCGATTGTCTGTACAGCCAGTGCTTCGTCTTCACCCTCACACTTGATTGTGATATTGGACTGTGTCGGAATGCCCAGTGACATAACACCCATGATGGACTTCATATTAACTGAACGGCCATTATATTCAACTTTAACTTCACACTTGTTGAACTTGCTTGCAGCATTTACTGCCACTGTAGCGGGACGTGCGTGTAATCCTACCGGATCAATTACTGTTACGGAAATTTCTTTCATGTTTTTCTTCCTCCTGATCAATGCTGAATTTATTTTACTTCACTTATTTCGAACTTACAAGCATTTACGGGTCAAAATGTAACCGCTATCAGTTCGGCTGTTATTTATGGTAGGGTTCATGGTTTATGATGCGGAAGGCACGGTATATCTGCTCCAGAACAATCAGTCTGCACAACTGATGGGGAAACGTATTATCACTGATTTTCCACCGCATGTCCGCTCTTTCAATCAGCTGCCTGCTTACGCCCAGGGAGCCTCCGATCACAAAGTCAATCCTGCTTTTTCCCGCTGTATGAAGGCTTTCGATCTTCCCGCTCAGCGCTTCCGAGTCCATGGTTCTGCCGGCAAGATCCAGCAGAATGACATAATCCTGATCTTTAATCTGTTTCAGTATTTTTGCCCCTTCGGCATTTTTTACAATTTCGTTTTCGGCATCCGAATTGGATTCCGGCGCCTTTTCGTCCTGTACTTCCGTGATTTCGATCCGCTCATAGGGACGGATCCGCTTTTCATATTCGGCGATCCCCTGCTGAAGCCATTTGTCCCTGACTTTTCCGCAGGCTATGATCCTGATCATTCCAGTACCAGACTGACCGTATTCTGGGCCAGCTGCCTCTGGATCGTAACAGTGACTGTTTCCATCGGTGCAAGACTGTAGAGAACCGACCGCAGTGATGCAAGATCAGTAATATCCGCATCATTGACTGCCGTAATAACATCCCCCGGCATCAGACCTGCTGCCCGGGCGGGTGAATTCTCCTCAACATATGTAATCAGCACGCCGGAATTGATCTCCAGGGAAATATTCTGCGCACTCTTCTGATACAGTTCCAGACCGGAAACATCCGTCCCGGCTGCCCCGAGGTATCCTCTTGTGACCGTTCCCGAATCAATCAGTTCCTCTGCCACCAGACGGATCTCATTTACGGAAAGTGCTGTCGTCATGCCGATACTGTTGTTGGCAGAAGTCAGGCTTCCCGAAAGAATGCCGGCAAGCTGCCCGGAAAGATTGACCAGCACGGAACCTTCCGTGATTCTTGAAAGCGAACAGTCGGTGGTAAGCACATCGGCCAGCCATGACGAAGAACCGTCCGTTCCCGATCTGAACAGAAGCATCGGCTGTGATATTACGCCGAACGCCACAGCCCCCGACTGCATGACGGCATTCCTTGAGGAAACACCGATCACGTATTCTCCCTGTTTGAGAATATCCGAATCGCCCAGATCAAGCGCACTCGCAGAAAAACCCGGATGCGTCAGAAATACGGCAAGATCTGTCTGTTCATCGAATCCGGCCAGATCTGCCGGAATCGAGATTCCGTTGTCAAAGCGGACGGAATACTGCCCTTCGGCTGTGACAGTCTCCGCAGTCGACACAATCCAGCATTCATCCAGATTTGTTCTGTATATGAAGCCGCTGCTGCGGCGGACGGAATCTGCCGTCTGCGAACTCACTTCGACCATCTTCGGCTGCACTGCCGCTGCCGCTTCGGTAATATCCGTCGTATATCCTACAACCGTGGTATTGACGGAAACATGACTGCCCTCCATCTGGGTAATTTCTTCATTGATTTCAGGCCTGCCGGCGGAGTTATCTGCCAGCCGCCAGGTAAGCCAGGTGTTCCATCCCAACAGGACAGCAAACGCTGCCGCAATCAGTTTTTTCATTTGGCCAGCTTCCTCCTTTGATCATTTCATACTGTCCGGCTGCGCAGAGCATCAGTTCCCTGTTCAGTTCCCCTTTATGCTTCAGCAGCGCCGCCTCGGTTACCGCAAGCGCTTTTTCCCTGGTATTTCCTTCCCGGGATATATGCGCCAGAACAATCATTCTGGTTTTTCCTGTCGTGATTTCATCCAGGATTGACGCGCAGTCCTCGTTGCACAGATGTCCTTCATCCGAGGCTATGCGCATTTTGACGTAATAGGGTCTTCTGGTGTTCATCAGCATTTCGGAATCATGGTTTGATTCCAGAATGATGTAGTCAGCCCCCTTCAGCAGTTTCAGATATTCATCTTTGACATATCCGGTATCGGTAATATATACAAGTTTTTCCTGCCATGTCTCAAAGATATATCCTGCGGTATGTTCCGCATCATGGCTCAGAGCCAGCGGAGTGACCGTCATATGCTGGATCTGGATTTTCTCCATCGGCCTCACGGGAATGCTCGGATAATCAAGACGGCACGGACTGTACAGTCTGCACCCGCTGAACATTTTCAGCTGTGAAATGTGATCCGTATGATTGTGTGTAATCAGAACCGCATCCAGATCACTGACCGAGATGCCCAGTTCATCAAAGCAGCCGCTGATATACCGTTTTGTCGTTCCGCAGTCCACAAGAATCATCAGTGCCTCGTCCATGAGCACAAAGCAGTTGCCTTTGGATCCGCTGGCCAGAAGTGCAAATCTCATCATAGGCCATCACAGTCAAGGAAACCCTTGCACGGATCATATCTGACCTGTGCCCCGGTGTCCTCCTCATATTCAAAGATAAAGAAATGCGTGTGCGGACCGGACGCATAACCGGTCATGCCGAGCGTTCCTATGACATCCCCCTTGGCAACAACCGTTCCCACTTCAAGAGGAGACCGGTAGCTCATGTGACCGTAATATGTGTGATATCCGTTATGATGATCAATTACCAGATAGTTGCCGTTGATCCAGTTATAGGAGTTTTCCTCGACAACACCGTTGTCAGCCGCGTAAACAGGTCCGTAGTGGTTGTACATATTTACAACGTCAATTGCCCTGTGACCGTAGTAGCAGCCCCAGTGACAGGTGATATCCGGGTTGTCGACAGGCCATCTGAAGTCGCCGGTTCCGACACCCGGAATTGTCATCGTGCCGATGCCGATGATCTGATTGACCGGCTGAAGGGTATCAACACTGGTGACCAGAGTACCTGAAACCAGAACACCGTTGATCCAGCGCTCTGAATAAAGACAGTTTTTGGAACCGTCGATTCCGCTCTGTTTCTGCTCGGTGGTTCCTTCACGGATTGAATCATCCTCTACATACAGCGTCTTATAATAAATCGCTTCCTTGCGCATCGACTCCATGGAGACGATCACATCAATGGGTGAATCAAAATATGTTACGCAGAGCTTTTCCCCCGGAGTCAGGATCTGGTCCACCGACGAGATCTTGTCCCGGTTGATATTCATTACCTGGGTAGCTGAAAGACCGTGATTTATTGATCCGACACCGGCCACGGTGTCCATTTCCTTTACTTCATAGTATTCACGTTCCTTGTTGTCGCCGTATTCCAGATACTCCAGGATTTCATCCTGTGTCGTCATGATTTTTTCCGCAGGCGCATACACTTCCTTCAGGGTGATTGTCTGCGAAATCGAAATGCCGGTTGCCCTTCTTCCGTATGTGGACAGTGCCTTGATCTGCTGGCCGTCATTGAGGGCGCTCAGTGTTTCGGCATCGATAAAGTATGTCAGATACTGCGTCAGAGCTGCTTCATAAATATCTTCATTTGCAACATAGATTTCCGCATAAATGCCGTTTTCATCTGAAAATTCAACTCCGGTTGCCTTCAGTGCAAACAGTTCGTTCTTTCTGAGATAATCAAAAATCTGATCATCAATATTTTCATACGAATAATAGCTCTGTTCCCTGACGACATATACATCCGCTCCCAGAGACGCCGAAGAATCAGGATATTTCTCCTTGTAATCTTCACGGTAAACCTTTCTCAGAAAACTGTTCAGACCGACAGTGTCGCTTAAAACACCGATCAGTTTGCCGTTATTGTAGATCCTGGTGATCTCATGCGGCGTGCTCTCGATCCTGGAAACATTCTGTTCCAGTATCGACTGATCAGTATAGGAAACATTAATTGTACTGCCTGTCTGATGCGTCAGTTTCGGCAGCAGTACCACAATTGCCACGGACGCAAGCAGACAGATCAGAAGTGTCAGAATTCTTTTCATTCAGTCCCTCAGTTTTCGGCATGCCTGTCAAGATTCATCAGGGCATTCGTCGCAGGTTCAAACACAAGATTGATGCGCTTTGTCGCACCGTTTCTGTGCTTGGCAATATTAATTTCAAGCTCCTCACTGCCGGTCTGTTCCGACAGCTGCTTGGCTTCGTCATTGTAGTAGGCATCTCTGTACAGCAGCATGACGATATCGGCATCCTGCTCAATAGCACCGGATTCACGCAGGTCGGAAAGCTGCGGATGCTTGTTTTCTCTTGATTCCACAAGACGGCTCAGCTGGGAAAGGGCAATCACCGGCACCTGCAGTTCACGGGCCAGTGCCTTCAGGTTTCTGGAAATATCCGAAACCTCCTGCTGACGGCTGGCGTCTTTGGAGGAGGAACTTCCGGTAATCAGCTGGATATAGTCGATCATGACCATGGAAAGACCCTGATCAGCCTGCAGTCTGCGGCATTTCGAGAAAATCTCGGATGTCTTCAGACCCGGTGTGTCATCAATGAAAATCTTCGAAGACTTCAGCGTCGCACACGCTTCATTGACTCTGTTCCATTCATCGTTTCCGGCGAGTCTTCCGGTTTTCAGCTTGTCGCCTTCAACGCGGCTTCTGGCACTGAGAAGACGCATGGCAAGCTGTTCTGCACCCATTTCCAGTGAGAAGATCGCCACTGCCTGCTGCGGCTGGTATGCCGCGATATTCATGGCAAGATTCAGTGCCACGGCAGTCTTGCCCATGGAGGGACGTGCCGCAAGAATAATCAGGTCGCCTTTCTGGAAGCCGTGCGTCAGACGGTCCAGATCACGGAAACCGGTCTTGATGCCGGTAATATCGGAATGATTGTCGGACATGCGTCTGATGCTGTCCATGACTTCATTCATCAGTTCGGGCGTTTCCCTGAACATTGTTGTTCTTCTGTTGCGCGAAATATTCAGGACTGCCTTCTCTGCTTCATCAAGGTAGTCATTCACTTCCGGCTGTCCTTCCAGTCCGTCGCTGGCAATCTTTTCGGCAGCCGTGATCATATTCCTGATGACAGCCTTGTCATGGATCATCATGACATAGCTCTTTGTATTTGCACTGGTGACTGCCGCATCGGTCAGTGTCGTAAGATAAGCAAAACCCCCGACGCTGTCGAGATCATTCGTATCTTTCAGTCTGGTTGAGGTGGTTGCCAGATCCACCGGCACCCCTTCCCGGTACAGACTTACCATCGCCCTGTAAATGCGGCGGTTGGCATCACTGTAAAAATCCTCTTCCGACAGACCCTCTTCAACCGCGGTTCTGGCAGCGCTGCCGTAAACCATCATCGTGCCGAGAAGAGAAGCTTCCGCCTCAAGCGCGGAAGGCATTGCCCTGACAGCCATATTACTCCTTACCCTTAAGCTGGCATCTGAGCGTGCCGATCACGCCCTTGTAAAGCTCCACTCTGACCTTGGTCACGCCGAGGGAAGCAATGGGCTGGGTATCCAGAATTTTCTTCTTGTCGATTCTGATGCCCTTTTTCGCCAGTTCCTCTGCAATCTGCTTGGTGCTGACAGAACCGAATACACGTCCGTCCTTTCCGGCATTTACAGTAAAGTCCAGAATCATTTTATCAAGCTGTGCCGCAAGTTCCTTCGCGGCTTCCCTGTTCTTTTCGTCTTCAATTCTGGCCTGTTCCTTCTGGTTTTCCAGAATTTCACGGCTTTTTTCCGTAAAAGCAACGGCAAGTCCCCTGGCAATCAGAAAGTTGCGGGCATATCCGTCGGATACATCCACGACATCTCCCTTTCTGCCTACCTTCTTTACATCACTTTTAAGTATTACCTTCATGTCAGGCTTACCTCCTCTTCAAAATATCTGTCGATTTCATTCAGCAGTTCACGTTTCAGTCCGTCGACGCTGCTGTCGGGGCGCTGTGTCGCTGCGGCCGTCATATGGCCGCCGCCCTGCATATGTTCCATGATAACCTGTACGTTGACTTTTCCGTTGGAGCGGGCACTGATCGCCGCCTCGCCTTCGGTATCCTCGGCAATCACAAATACCGCCTCCGTTCCCCTGATCTCAAGCAGTTCGTCCGCGACCTGCGACATCATGGAGCGGCTCAGCCGCTTCTGTTTGTAAGGGGTGATGATGATTCCGTTGTCATAGTGCTCGCTGTTGGAAACAATTGCCGACTTCTGGGCGAACTCACTGTACGTATCCTTCAGATACTCATTGGTCTTCTGCGGATCCGCACCCTGTCTTCGCAGGGCGGAGGCAGCGTCAAATGTTCTTGACCCTGTGCGGACACGGAATCTCAGCGTGTCAATGGTCATGCCCGTCAGCATCATCGTGGCCTCCAGTTCGCTCAGTTCGATCTTTCCGGAGATATACGGGAACAGTTCCGTAATCAGCTCACAGGCGGAGCTTGCACCGGCTTCGATATATACAAAGATCGGCCGGACGCCCATTTCACTGCTTCTTCTGTGATGGTCGATTACTGCGATATTCTTCGCGTTTTCAAGAACCTTGGAACCGTTGGACTGCTTCACATTGTGATGGTCCACCATAATGACCAGCGTTTTTTCCTGAAGCTGGTTGAGTG
Organism: Solobacterium sp.; assembly: GCA_024696355.1. Taxonomy (GTDB): domain Bacteria; phylum Bacillota_I; class Bacilli_A; order Erysipelotrichales; family Erysipelotrichaceae; genus Bulleidia. Next base: position 6,857 of record JAILGV010000109.1, on the reverse strand, counting down.
CTTCGTTTTCCGTCACAAAGCGCAGTGACTCACTGAGCTGTTCCATGTTTTCATCCAGAACAGCATTCAGCTTTTCCTCGATTCCGCCGGTCTTTGCAATAATGACAGCCTGCTTGTGCAGTGCCTCCACAATCCTGGCAGCGCCGATCGCACTTCCCATGCAGTCAAAATCCATGTTTTTGTGACCGCAGATAATGACATTGCTGGAACGGTAAATCAGCTCGCGCAGCGTATGCGCCATGACGCGCACCCTGACACGGCTTCTTTTTTCCATGGCTTCCGTGGAGCCGCCGAAGTATTTGACATCCTCACCGGCATTCTGCACCGCCACCTGGTCACCGCCTCTGCTTTCCGCAAGGTCCAGCAGCTTTGTGACCATTTCATCCAGTTCCTCATAGGACGAAGCGCCCCTGGCAAATGCCATGGAAAGCGTAATGGCAACGTCCTGCGTCTGGGCGGCTTTTCTGACGTCATTCAGCACCGAAAAATGACCGTTCATCAGATCCGTGAAAATCTTCTCGTTCAGGACCATAAAATAGCGTGAATTATTGACACGGCGCACAAGAATGCCGTGGGATTTGCAGTATTCGTTAAACGGCAGACGGACTGCGGCACTGATGGCGGACACAACCGTATCATCTTCGTACTGGGTTGATTCTTCATAATTATCCAGTGATGCCATGCCGATGACCGGCCTGCCCTCTTCATATGCATTCCTGGTATGATACAGGTCCGTGATATCCCTGAAAAACAGAACAGGCTCATCATTGGATTTGGTAATCTCATAGGTTCTGTCATCCAGCGTCACCTGTGCGGAATCGCTCGTTCCGTTCAGAAGCTGTTCCGCTTCCGGAAGCCATACAAGAACCTTGTGGCCCAGACGGTTGATTCCCCTTTCGGCAAACAGTTCGCTCATCCATGTGACCACGTGCTCGTCATCATAGCTGACCATGCCCGTCTGGCCGAACAGAAACGCATCGCGGAAGGAATTCCCCATCATTTCCTCGATTCCCGTTGTCTGTTCCTGGCTCATCGCCTGGAAACGGTCCATCAGGTAGTAATACATAACACTTTCGATAATCAGCACAATCGCAGCGGGCATAATGCCTCTCTGCAGACCTGCCCGCAGAAAAATCAGCAGAACAGCCTGCACTGCAACAACAATAATCAGCAGCCTGCGCAGCTTACTCATTTTTTCCTGCATTGTAAAGCGCTCCTTCCAGAAGTCTCTGATGCATGTCCGTGGTTATATAGAGGAAGCCTGAAATAACAAGCACCTGCGGTGCTGTAAACAGCAGGAAAAACGTCAGAATCTTGAGAATCATTTTCATCGATGAATTCCGCAGGTTGATCATGGTAATCAGTCCGATATAACCGAAGCACAGAAGATACATGAAGCCGCAGATGCCGAAACCCTGCACAGCAATCTGAACACGGGAATCCGCAAACGGCCTGAACAGCGAATAGTAGTAAGCCATAAACCCGGCAAGACCGGCATATCCGGACCATTTCGGCGGGAAATACAGAGCCAGCGGCTTTGCCTTTTCCACATTGAAATGCATGCGCTTCATCATAACGCGGCTGAGCACATGCGTAACATATCCCTGAAGCACGCCCATGACAACAGCCGAAATAATGAAGACCGTCAGGATGAACTGCGGCATATTGATGGTCGGGGGAATCTGTGCACCCGCCCTGTCAAATGCCTGTGTCATCACTTTTTCCATCTCGGCAATCTCTGCCGGGACATCATATCCGAAGAATGCCGCAAAAACGACCGTACTGAGAAGATTGACGATTACCCCGATGACCATTGCGGTCAGAACAAGCTTTTCACTCTTCACACCGCTGTGGATTCCGGAACCGTAAACCAGACCCAGGAATGATTCGCTGCCGATATAAAACAGCATCTGCGGCGTGCCGAGTATAAATGCAAGCAGACAGATCGCCGCATAAACAAGCCAGCTGTCCTTCAGACCGTACTTAAAGGAATAGAATACCATCGGCATCGGAACCAGAAACAGCAGCATCTCTTCGAGCATTCCCGCAAACTGCCTGTCGATCAATATAAATACTCCCACGATCGCCGTCATCATGGCGCCGTCTGTAATTTTTCTGACATTTCTGTTCATAATCTTCTTCTCCCCGGCACGACAAAAACATCCCGGTAATTCCATTATTATAGCATAGTGTGCCTTCCGCGAAAAAAAAGCGATTGAATAATCGCTTTTCTGTTAACTGTGGTCAGTCTGCTACGTAAGGCAGAAGAGCCATCTGGCGGGCACGCTTGATAGCAACAGCGAGCTGACGCTGGTACTTAGCGCTTGTTCCCGTAACACGGCGCGGAATAATCTTGCCGTTCGGGGAAATGAACTTTTTCAGAAGCTCTACGTCTTTATAGTCGATATAGGCAATGTTATTCTTCTTGAAATAACATACCTTACGGCCACCCATTCTCTGTTTCTTGAATGCCATGGTTTCTTTTCTCCTTTTTTCTTAGAAAGGCAGGTCATCGCTTGAAATATCAAGACTGGGACCTGTGTCAAAACTGCTGTCGTTCGCACTGTAGCTTCCCGAGCTGTAAGGATCCACCGGATCCGGTGCGCTGTAGCTGTCATTGTTTCTGGACTGCGATGTGCTTCTGGATTCAAGGATCTGGACTCTGTCACAGACAACTTCCGTAACATAGACCTTCTGTCCGGACTGATTCGTATAATTACGTGTCTGGATCGAACCTTCTACACCAACCAGAGTTCCCTTCTTTGCATAGGAACCCAGGAAATCAGCACTCTGTCTCCAGGCAACACAGTTGATGAAATCGGCTGTCTGCTGTCCGTTCGCATTGTTCTGTGAAGATGCATAGCGTCTGTCACATGCGACCGTAAACGTTGCCAGGGATGTTCCGGCGGGCGTTTTTCTGACCTCTACATCTCTGGTAATTCTTCCTACCAGGACGACATGGTTGATACCGCTCATTACTTCTTAGCCTCCTGAGCAGCCGGGATATCTTCCGCATTGATGATCATGTAACGGACAACGTTCGGATTGATACGCATCAGACGATCGAATTCCTTTACACATTCATTCTCAGCTTCGAAGTTGACGACTACGTAGTAGCCCTTTGTCATATCATCGATACGATAAGCGAACTCACGCATACCCCATTCGTTTGTCTTTGTGACATTACCGCCTTCGCTTGTGATAATGCCTGCAAGACTTTCGATCAGAGCTGTGCGCTTTTCTTCTTCAACACTCGCATTGATGATGTACATGACTTCATACTTTCTCATTTGTACACCTCCTTCTGGTCTTTTGGCCATTTCTGGCAAGGAGCAGACTTAAAAAGTCCTACTCGCCGAATAATTGTATCAATTCCGAACATGATTGTAAACAGTTATTTTATGCATAAAACAGCCTTTTTTACTTTCCGTTTCATGGAAAGTAAAAAGGCGGATTTCCCTTTGTCATGCCGGGAAATTCCGCCCTGCTTCAATGCTTATTCCTTGTGTTCCGGGGCATTGCCGAGAATCGCTTTGGATTCCTTTTTCTTTCTTCCGAAGGGCCTGAAGCTGAATCCGGTTTTTCTGAAGATCCATCTGAGCAGCGCGATCAGTGCACCGATCAGAACAGCTGCCGGCAGGAACCTGATCAGTGTCAGAATGATTGACTGAACGAGCCAGACAAAGAATGTGCCGGACCAGGTCAGTGCGGATTTGATGCGTCCGCCGAAGTTGGAAGTCTGCATTCCTGTTTCCTGCGGTGTATATTCCCTGACTTCAGTGACGGAAAGATAGACGGTGGAATACATGACATCCGTGTCCATGCTGCTCTGCCATGATTTTTTCTGATTCAGTCTTACCTGGACTTCGCTGAGTCTTGTTTCGACCGCAATCATTTCCTCAATGGTCTGTGCCTTGTCCATCATTTCCAGAAGACGTGTCTCCTGCTTTTCAAGGGCAATGATCTCGACGCTGTTGTCATTGTACTGCTTGGTGATGTTCTCAACGCTGGAGGAGCGGTTTGTCACCTTTCCGGCTCCCTCCATGTCATTCAGGAACTCACTGAAATGTTCCGTCGGGATACGGACGGTCAGATTCAGATGACGTCTGGAATATGATTCCGTCGTATAGTACCACTGCGAGTTGTTGTCCCACTCATTTTCATTCTCAATGATTCCCTTATAGGAGCTGATTCTTTCACGGACAGCTCTGACGGTGTCTTCATACCCCAGGGTTTCAATCGAGAGACTGCCGGTGTAAACCAGTTTTTCCCCGGTGATTCCGGCTTCCCGTGCGCTTTCCTCAGCATCGTATTCCTGTTTTGCCTCATACGCTGTATCTTCTGCGATACCGCCGGCCGCATAGTAATTCGTCGAATATGCCGCCTCAGCCGGAGCACTGCCCCCATAGGAATCTGATGATGCGCTTTTTGCACCGCAGGCAGCCAGCCCGAATGCCAGTGCCGCGGCTGTCAGAAATTTCAATGTCTTTTTCATATTCTTTCTCCCTTGCATACTGGAAACACATACGGAACGGAAAATGCTGCAGAAAATTCATAACTGCTAACAAAATTGTACACGAAAAGTTAAAAAGAGACACTCTCAGATCTCTCTGAGAATGCCTCCCTTAAGCAGTACGCGCTTGTCGCTCAGCTTGGATACTTCATTGGAATGCGTAACAACAATAATCGTTTTTCCGTATTCCTCCGCCAGCATGCGGAAGATGCGGATGATCTCCTGCTCTGTTTCACTGTCAAGGTTTCCCGTAGGCTCATCTGCGAAGATCAGGTCGCCGTTGCCGGCAAGTGCCCTGGCAATGGCAATTCTCTGCTGCTCACCGCCGGAGAGTTTTGTCACAAGACGCTCCGCCTTGGACTCCACGATGCCGACCATGGCCAGCAGCGCCAGTGCCAGTTCTTTTTTGTTTCCCGGAATTTTGTTGTCTGTTTCCGTCATGGCAAGCAGGATATTCTCCAGACCGGTCAGATAGGAAATCAGGTTGTAGGACTGGAACACAACACCGATCTTGTTGCGGCGGTAATTGTTCAGACCGATTTTCGCAATATCCTCGCCTGCGTAGTAAACCGTTCCGCTTTCCTGTCTGTCCAGTCCGGCCATGATGGAAAGCAGCGTTGTTTTGCCTGATCCGGAAGGACCGAGGATCGTATAGAACGTGCCTTCTTCAAAATCGTATGACAGGTCTTTCAGAATCTCTCTTCTGTATCCGCCGTCAATATAGCCGTAATTAATATTCTCTAGTTTCAGCAATGCACTCATGTGACACCTCCTAGTTCTGCTCAAGGAGAATCTGCTTCGGATTCAGCCGCATGATCATAAATGAAGGAATAATGATCGCAAGCAGAACAACGCCGGAACCGAGCAGATAAATCTCACCGATCAGCTTCGGGGAAACCGATACGCTGTACTGCGACAGGATCTCATCCTGTGACACTTCCGTAAAGTAATTAGTGTCACCGTAATAATAATATCCGCCGTTGTTGTTGATATCTCCGTACTGTGCATCAGAGGCTGTCTGATAGTCCAGCACAATATCACCGACTTTTCCGGCGAGCACCGAACCGCTGACAACCGACAGAGTAAAGCCGATCAGGGCCACCAGAATCAGTTCCAGGAACAGCTGCAGCACAACCTTCAGCTTGGACACGCCGATCGAAAGCATAACGCCGATCTCATATTCACGCGTTTTCAGCGTCAGCGCCGTTACCAGCGTAATAATGACAATTGCGTTGATCACAACGATCCATACAACAATATTTGAGAAGAAGCTCAGGGTATCCAGCGGACGGGCAAGCTTTTTGAATGTTTCGTTGTTGGCATTCAGCTTTGTATACGGACTCAGATCATTCTGATGATCAGCGACAAAGTCCTCCACGTCCAGCGGATCATCCAGAAGATAAATAATCCGGTTCGGCGTCACGGCATCGCTGAGCCACGAATCGAGCTGATCATCCGTCATACCCGGGTCCATGGATTGATAGTACCTGAACTGCTTTTCCCTGAGGACCGTCATGTACTCGGAATATGTGCTCATCGGCATCACGACGATGTTCTTCGGTGATTCATACTGCTGCATCCACTGGAACTGTTCGGAATTGGGATCCACTTCATTCTTCGTGCTGTAGATGCCGGTTATTTCCAGTTCCCAGTTGAAATCATCTTCCTCCAGCCCCATATCCTTATACATAGCCACTTCATACTGACCTACCGTTGAAAGGGTAATCGTGTCACCGATGCGCAGACCGTTCTGTTCGGCCAGTTCACGGGTGATGACGACACAGTTTCTGGCGCGGTCAATGTCATCCTGAGTGATGAAGCTGCCCTCTTCGACCGTAAATGTTTCCTCGGCGATCTCGATCATGTTCGGGAACATCGTCGCATAGAGCATGATGTTCGGCTCGACGTAAGTCTGTTCATTTCCGTTTTCATCAATATAGGTGGAGGTTCCCCTGTTCTCCTCGTTGCCTACGGGAACAGCATCAAATCCCTTGGAATATGCGATTGTGTTTGACATATAGTTGAACGCTTTGACGCGGTCATCCTCAGTCAGTGCCATGGCGGTATCCTGACTGATCTTCGGCGCATGACTATATGCCTCGTTGATCTCATCCTCATCCGTCAGGCTTTCCGCATATTTCCAGAATTCATCCCAGTCAACTTCATAGCTGACTGCTGCCCTCATCTGCTTTCTGGTCAGGATTTTTGCATTCTCCGCAGCCTGGGAAATGCCGAGGCCGAGAATGACAAGGTTGCCGATCAGAAAGAACGTGATCATCAGAAGCAGACTCTTGGTCGGCTTCCTTGTGATATATCTGTATGCACGCTGAAAAGCATTCATATT
>JAILGV010000082.1 GCA_024696355.1 Solobacterium sp. | reverse complement strand
GATGCTGTGCTTCTCTCTGTACTGTTTCGGAGTTATTCCGAGTTTTTTTCTGAATACACATGTCATATGACTCTGATCACAGAAACGCAGCAGAACAGCAATCTCATGAATCGGCTGATCCGTTGTTTCAAGAAGCTGCTTTGCTGCATTCAGCCGTTCATCCGACAGATATTCCATCATCGTTTTTCCTGTCAGGGACTTAAACAGTCGGCTGAGATAATACCGGCTCACTCCGGTGTGATCTGCGATCTGCACAGCTGTGATTTCCTGTGTCAGATGCGTCAGGATATAGTGTCTTGCCTTTTCAACATAAGGATTCCCGGTATCTGCCGCTTTCGCTTCATTTACCTTGATGCATAACTCCAGCGCCGCATTCTGAATGACCGGAGGTATTTCCGCCGGACTTCTGACATCAAGCAGCTTCCTGAGGGCAAGGTCTGCGATCCAGTTGGCTTCCGGAGGATATATTCCGCCCTGGATACCGGCTATCATAAACGTATTCACTAAACTGACAGCCATGTATTCCAGCTGTTTCCGTTCATCCTTTGTAATGCGCTGACGGAAATCATAGCGGTCCAGCTGAAGGTCAAGCGATCTTCTCAGCTCTTCTGTTTTTCCGTCCCGCACCAGCAGAAACAGCGGATAAACACGCCAGAATGTTTCATTCAGGTAATTCTCTTCAGAGTCCCATATTGTCTGCCGGATGGTTGTACTCATGATTTTTTCCTCTGCTTTCAATTTGACAAATATTTTATAAAACTGGCAATCTGATTATATATATACGCTCAGCATTTTTCTATCATAAGTTTGTAAACACCGTACAAGGCTTATCGGTGAAATTCCCATGGGAAAAGGAGGAATGACAATGTCCAGAATCGGCGTACTTGCATGGCGGTGGATTTTTGAATCAGGAGATGCAAAAAGACTTGCAAAGCAGAAACAGGATCTGAGTGATCTGATCATTCAGAAGGATATCGCATATCGGAACGATGGTGATCAGGGACACTTATTTGACATTTACAGACTGCCCGATACGGATGAAACCGCACCGGTCATGATCAATATCCACGGCGGCGGACTGTTTGCCTCCTATAAGGAAGTCAATGCGAATTTCAATTATGAATGGGCCAGGATGGGTTACCGGGTTGTAAGCATCAGCTACCGCAGGATTCCGGAAACTACCCTGTGGCATCAGATCGATGATGTAATGGCTGCGCTCAGATATATTGACAAAAACAGTGCGCAGCTTGGTCTGAATACAAAGCGCTGCTTCCTCACCGGAGACTCTGCCGGTGCCCTGCTCTGCCTGTTTACCCTGGCTGTAAATAACAGCAGTGCCATCCGGAAAGACTTCGGCATTCAGGGAACTGATATTCATTTCCGTGCATGCGGTCTGATTTCCATAATGATCGATACCCAGAGAAAGGGCATGCTTCATGCCTTAAGTGATCAGGTAACCGGCAGAAGCGATGTGGGAAAACCCTATGAAAAATATCTGCTGAATCCCTCGTCCCTGATCGGCATGTTTGAAATGCCGCCGGTATATCAGGCAACCAGTTCGGAAGATCTGATCAGGGAAGACAGCCTGAAGGTGGAAAGACTTCTGACGGAAGCCGGAACGGAACATATACTTAAGGACTTTGAAAAGGGAAAGGACAGGAAACTGGTCCATGTCTTCCCTGTCGCATATCCGATGTATCCGGAAAGCCGGGAAGTTTTCCGGGAGATGGACGCCTTTTTCAGGGCACACGAAACGGAGGAATAATCATGGTGAAAAAATACTTTGCATGGAGCTTTGACGACGGTCTCGAACAGGACAGAAAGATCATTGAAATACTGAAGAAATACAACATGGGAGGCACCTTCCATCTCAATTCCGGTCTCTTCGGAGACAGAACTTATGAAGGAAGGATCGGAAATCTGGGCATGACAGAAATGCCGGCAGAACGCTATGAAGCGAAGAAATATCATCTGCTTCCCTACGTTCCGCATTTCCGTATTCCCGAATCCGGCCTGAGGGAAGTCTATGCCGGTTTTGAGATTGCGTCCCATACCGTAAATCGTGTCAATCTGGGAAAGTGCAGCGAAGAGGAACGGCTGCGCCAGATAAAAGATGATGTTGCAAGACTGTCGGAACTCTTTGATCAGGAAGTCACAGGCTTTGCCTATCCCTACGGCATGGGTGCGGAAAAAAGCCGTGAAGCACTGAAACAGGCCGGCGTGAGCTATGCAAGGCTCGCCGTAAGCAGACCGACGTTCCGCTTCCCGGAAGATCCGCTGGCAATGCCGCTGACATGCTGGCATATTTCTTCAAAAACGTTCCGCCGCATCGATGAATTTGTCAGTGCGGATCCGGGAAATGACGATATGTTCTTTCTGATGTTTGCCCACGGCTATGAGTTTGATTTCGGCACAAAAGAAAGCAATTGGGAAAAATTCGAGAAGATCTGCCGTACAGTTTCCTCTCATAAAGATATTATCTGCTGTTCCATCGGCGAAGCCTTCCGCCTGCACAGAAAAGGAGAATAACTATGTGGAGTCCGATATGGCACCAGGCAGTGACCCGTTCACTGCTGTCAGGAAAAATCTTCGGCGGAAACAAAACCGTCATCTTTTCCGTGCATGCACCGTTTTGCGGAAACAGGCTACGCATCCGGTTCAGCAACCGCTTCGGCGGTGTACCTTATGACATCGGAGCCGTCCGTATTGTTTATAACGGGAACACGGTACCCGTAACCTTAAACGGAAAAGAGAGTTTCCCGATTCCTGCCGGTTCCTGTCCCTTTTCCGATGAAATTCCTCTTTCCGTATCTGCAGGATCAGATATTGAAATACGTCTGTTCTATACGAGTCCGGTCAATGACTGCAACATGATTGAGGAAGGTGCATCGCTTCTTAAAGGCAATCAGACGGAAGCTGTTTCCTTCAAATCGAAAAAGCCCTTCATCTCCAAAGTTCTGGGCGCGTACAATGCCGTTCCCGCAGTCGAATACATAGAAATTGATACGGATGAAACCGTACATTCCGTCGTCGCTTTCGGCGACAGCATAACAGCCATGAGCCGCTGGACCAAACCGCTGGCCAGACGTCTTGAAGAGGCATATCACGGTGAATTTGTTCTTTTAAACTCCGGCATCTCAGGCAACTGTCTCCTGTATGAGCCAAAGGGATTCTTCGGACCCGTGTTCGGAGAAAAAGGCATCAGCCGGTTCCGGCGTGACGTTCTGGACATCCCCGGACTTCATACGGTCATTATCAGTCTGGGTGTCAACGATGTTTCCTACTTTACGGATCAGACCCGGGAACTGATCAATCTTCAGACTTTCTCTCAGGAGATCACAAAGATGGTGAATGTCCTGCATGACAAGAATGTCCGCGCAGTCATCCAGACGATTACGCCAAGACTCGGCGTATCCCGGACCATGGGTAAATTTACACCGGAAATGGAGGAACTGCGTCTTGAAATCAACAGGTGGATCCGCTCCGCAGGCATCTTTGACTATGTGTTTGATGCCGAAGCGGTCGTACGTGAAGAGCACGGAGGCAGATTATATTACGCCGAAGGACTTCATCAGGGTGACCGTCTTCATCCGAATGCCGCAGGCGGACAGAAACTGGCGGAAGCTTTTGACCTTGAAAAACTGACCGGAAGGAGACTGAAATGATAACGACAAAAGCATCCGTAAGCAGCGCAGTCAGCGACCGGGAGAAGAAGAACCGGCAGCTTGCCCGCGAAGCCGCCTCGGAAGGAATCGTTCTTTTGGAAAACAACGGTGTTCTGCCCCTTTCACCGTGTCCGGCCGCTTTATTCGGTGCAGGTGCCGGATTTACCATCAAAGGCGGAAGCGGAAGCGGTGAAGTCAATGTCCGTCATGACGTCAATGTACTGGAAGGTCTGGAAAATGCCGGATTTACCATCACTTCAAAAGACTGGATCAGCCGGTATGCAAAGACCTGGCAGTCCGGAAAAGAAGAATTTATCAAAGCCCAGAGAAAAAAACTGCTGAAGCTGAATACCGCCGTACTGGCAGAGCTTATGGCAGCCGAATACCGTTATCCTTCAGGCGACAGACTCAGCAGGAACGATCTCAGCGGCACAGATACCTGCATCTATGTTCTCTCCAGACAGTCCGGAGAAGGCTATGACCGTAAAGATGAAGCGGGAAGCTTCCGGTTCGATGAAACCGAAGAACACAACATCCGCTTCTGTGCTGAGCATTTCAGACGCTTTATCCTTGTCATCAATACCGGTGCGCCGGTTGATCTGACACCGCTGGACAGCATTTCAGGCATCGGCGCCGTTGTTTATATGGGACAGCCAGGCATGGAAGGAGGCAATGCCCTTGCGGATATACTCACCGGCAGGAAATCACCGTCCGGAAAGCTTGCAGTTACCTGGCCGGAAAAATATAAGGACGTTCCCTTTTCAGATGAGTACAGCATTTCCAAAGGAATAAACGCCGCTTATAAAGAAGGCATCTATGTCGGCTACCGGTATTATGACAGCTTCTGTGTGAAGCCCCGTTATCCGTTCGGATACGGGAAAAGCTATACCGCGTTTGACGTCAGTGTGGCCGAAGCTGCGGCAGAAGGAACGGATATCCGGATCAGCGCCTCCGTCACAAATGCAGGTGCTGTTTCCGGAAAGGAGGTCCTGCAGCTGTATGTATCCTGCCCTCAGGGAAGCAGACCGAAGGAACTGCAGAGACTCTGTGCCTTTGAAAAAACAAAGGAACTGGCACCCGGCGAATCCGAAATCCTGACCCTTTCATTCCCTGTTTCCTCTCTTTCAGGCTATGATGAAAGCTCTGCGGAAACTTATCTTGAACAGGGAGATTATCTGATCAGGCTCGGCACTTCATCAAGGGATACCTGCCCGGCAGCCGTACTGCATCTGAGCAGGCATATCGTACTGTCAAAGCATCAGAACCTCTGTCCGTCAGATCATACTGTCTCAAAACTCAGACACAGCCTGAAGGAAACTGTCCTTCCCGAAGGTCTTCCTGTCCTTAACATCCCGGAAAGCCTCTTTGAAGCACCGGCTTCATTCAGTCTTCCTCAGGAAACCGTTCCCGCAGATGTCCGGCAGTATATCAGCGGATTCGGACCGAAAGACATGATCCGGTTCTGTGCCGGAACAGGACTGTTCGGGGAAAAGAAGGGATTCTGTGTTCCCGGGGCAGTCGGTCACACAACAACCGGTTATATCAGCCGGGGCATTCCCAACATTGAACTCTGCGACGGACCTGCGGGACTGCGGATACAGCGCCGCTCAACCCTGACAAAAAACGGAAAAATCAAGGCTGTCGATACTTCAATTTCCCTGTATGAGTTTCTGCCGCCGGTAATTAAAAAGTTCCTGCTCGGCAATCCCGATAAGGAACAGGTGCTCTTTCAGTACGTTACCGGTTTCCCCGTAGCCGCTGTAACCGCCCAGACCTGGAACAAAGACATGGCTTACCGGATCGGTCAGGCTGTCGGCACGGAAATGGAAGAATACGGTGTCAGCGTATGGCTCGCTCCCGCCCTGAATATCGTCCGGAATCCGCTTTGCGGCAGGAATTATGAATACTACAGCGAAGATCCCCTGATCTCCGGAAAAATGGCCTCTGCAATCATAAGAGGCGTGCAGGAGACACCCGGCAGACATGTTACAGTCAAGCATTTTGCCGTAAACAATCAGGAGGAAAACCGATATTATGTTTCATCTGATCTGGATGAACGTGCATTGCGGGAAATCTATCTGCGCGGCTTCGAAACAGCCGTAAAGGAAGGACATCCCCACGCCGTCATGACAGCCTACAACAAAATCAACGGCATCTACTGCGCAGAGAACAAAGATCTGTGCACCGGAATTCTCCGCGGAGAATGGAGTTTTGACGGCATCGTCATGACCGACTGGCTCTCCACCGGTGAAAACCGCGCAGATGAAGCAAAAGCCATTGAAGCAGGCGTGGATCTGATCATGCCGGGCGGAAACAAGACGCTGAAGGCTCTGCGTACCGCCCTAAAGGAAAACCGCCTTTCGCAGGAATCTGTCAGGAAAGCCTGCATCAGGGTCCTGAAGCTGATCCTGAACCGGTATAATCTGCAGTGACAGATTCTAAAAAGTAATCTGTATTTGAAAAGGATTGCGCCAGGCAATCCTTTACTGTTTTCTCTTTTTTGCTTTCCTTCTGCCGTACCATCTCTGAACAGATGTGACCAGTTCGTGGCTCCATATGCTTAACAGCAGAAGTATACCGATCTGCAGTCCGTACTGTTCCTGCCTGCCGAGCAGGCCGGCTGTAAACAGAACCGGATACTGCCAGAGATAGATTTCATAACTGTATGTACTGAAGAAATGACAGACCGGATTGTCCAGAACTGCGCCGGTCTTCTCATCCGCACGGCTCAAAAGCCAGACAACAGCACCGGAAACCACTGCATACAATACGATTCCGTAATGATAAACCGACGGATTCTCCCCGCCCGCACTTCTGAAAATCAGAATGCTTCCGGCCGTAAACAGCAGCGCCGTCACCAGCATGGGAAGCGTCTTTACACTCCTTGTCTGTGCCCTGGCGGACAGTGCCCGCTGCCATCCGAGCCAGGCGCCGATCAGAAGCGCATGAATTCTCGACAGCGTTCCGTAGTACAGCTGCGACTGGGAAATATCTTTCATAAATGATGCGGCAGGCATCACAAGCATTGACAGCAGTACAAGGATGCCGAACGGAACCCGATTCTTTCCGGCAAGCCGGAACAGCCGGTACAGAAGCGGCCACAGCAGCTCAAACTGAATCAGAATGGACGTATACCAGAGATGCGTAAATGCAGAGTTGGCGGACAGGTTGGCAAAGTAATCCGCACTCTTGGAAATCTGCCAGTAGTTGTTATAAGCAAGAAGAACACTGCGCACTTCCTCCTGTACATTCAGCAGCTTGAATTTATCTGTCAGCGCAATGACCTCCACCGTAATAAACAGCATGATGATCAGTGCCGGATAAATCCGGAACAGCCGCTTCCTGTAATAGGTGAATACAGGCTCCCCGCCCTTTCGGACATCGGTATATGCCGTCAGAAATCCGCTGATTACAAAGAACAGAATAACGCCGAAGTATCCGCCTTTCACCGCACGCGGAAACATATGAAAAAGCAGTACACCGAAGACCGCCAGTGTACGCAGTCCGTCCAGTCCGTAAATCTTTCCGGTTTTTTGTCTCACTGAACTCATCACTCTTCCTGTTCCTTTTTCTCCAGAACACACTCATTGATCCGGTCATGAATCAGGCGTGCATATGCGGTCGATCCTTCCGCGGTCGGATGGAGACGGTCGGCCATGATATAGGTTGAATAATGCTCGTATGCCAGCGTCTGCCAGTCAATCATATAAGCTTTTTCATGACGTTCCACAACATTCTTTGTCTTTGCGTTTGAATCGTTGGCAACACCGTAGGTTGTCAGCCAGAAGGTCGGCCTGTCCCCGCAGTACTCAATAAGCTCCTCGACATCTTTTTCATCAATATAGGAATTGGTGCCCAGAGAAAACACAACGACATCTCCCAGAGCATCCTGTTCGGACAGCGCTTTGGTAACATTCTTGCCGTCATAAATGGTTCTTCCGAATACCGCATCAAAATATCCGTTCGGAAACTGCGCATACAGCGCATCGAGTGCCGCCAGCATGACGGAGTCCCCGATTCCCACAACATGCATCTCATCAGCGTCGGTATATTTGGCTTTCAGAGGATTTCTGGCAAGCTCCTCTTCGATGCGTTTCTTCTCCGCTTCCTCTGCCGCCTTACGGGCCATTTCCTCCCGCAGTTCCTGTTTCCGTCTTTCTTCCTCTTCCTGCTGCCGGCGCAGCATTGCCTCAATCTCCTCCGCTTCCCGTTTCGCCTCCGGAGGCACAACAAAAAAACTTCTCACGCCCATCACAAAGACAACGGACATAAGCATTGTTGTCACCAGCATCACAAGCTGCTTCCACCACCGTAATCTGCGCTGAAGTTTTCCTGTTCTTCTCTTCTGTTTCATGCCTTTTTATGATAACGCATTCCTGAACCGTTCCGTCCTGCAATACCTTTCCAAACGGCAGGAATCTGATACTTAATTTTATATTATCTGAGGATAATTCAGAAAAAGAAAGCATTTTTATGACTGCTTTCTTCTGCCGGGCAGTCAGTTTTTGTTTTCTTCACCCCAGACGCAGAGCTGATCCAGAACCTTCATAAGCGATCTGCCCCGGTCACTGAGACTGTATTCAACTTTCGGAGGAATCTGCGGATACTCTTTTCTTACAATCAGCCTGTCTTTTTCCAGTTCCTTCAGGTTTGAACTGAGCGTCTTGTCGGAAATGTTTTTCAGATAACGCTTAAGTTCATTAAAGCGCACCGGTTCATATTCCATCAGACAGTATAAAATAACCATCTTATGCTTTCCCGAAATAAGCGACAGCGTATAGCTGAAGCCGGTATCTTCAAAATTCGCTTCCTCAATATAATTCCTTATCATAAATATGCTTTCCTCTGAGATAGTACCTGTCAAAAATAACAGTACTTGAATCAATTCCGCCGTCAGCTAAAATTTTATACAGGACTGCAGGTCCTGTCAATTTTATAAAAGAAAGAGGTCAATCATGAGAGAAAAGCTTAAAATCACCGAAGGAATCTTCCCTATGCCTGTTCTGATGGTCGCAACTTATAACGAAGACGGAAGCGTCAACGTCATGAATGCCGCATGGGGCACCATGCAGGAAAGAAACATGGTCGCGCTGAACCTCACGGAATCACACAAAACAGTAAAGAACATCAAAGCCAGAGGTGCCTTCACCGTAAGCATCGCGGATGCGGCTCATGTCGCTGAGGCAGATTATTTCGGTGTCGAGTCCGGCAATCATGCGGCAGACAAATTTGCCCGCAGCGGACTGACTGCATTCAGAGCAGAAACCGTTGACGCTCCGGTCATCAATGAATTCCCCCTGTGCCTTGAATGCGAATTTATTGAATACCAGAACAACGAATACGGCTGCGGCGTCATCGGAAAGGTTGTCAATGTTACGGCAGATGAAAGTGTTATGGCAGACGGCAAGCTCAATATGTCTCTTGTCAATGCCATTGCCTTTGATCCATATACACACGGCTACTATAAAGTAACAGAGCGTGTCGGCGAAGCGTTCAGAGACGGACTGAAACTGAAGAAATAGGGAATCTTCCCGGAACAATTAGGGACTCCACCATCTGGTGTGGCCACATCAGATGGTGGAGTCCCCATTTTTACATTCAGTAGGAAAACTCCCGTTCCTCACCCGAATAGAATAATGTCATAAATATCTTTCGCTCTGAAGGATCGATCCGGTATGTCTCTGCATTCCAAAGTTCCCGGTATTTCTCACTGTTCATTTCGTAATGAATCCGGTCGGAGTCTGCTATGCTGTATCCTTCCCGCGGCATATCGCCGTACTGTTCGCGCATTTCATCATTCAGGCAGAAGAATGCCAGACTGTCCGGATATTCAATCGTAAATGTCGGATCGACATGATAATGTTCCCCGCCGAGTTCAACGATCACCCACTCATGGGCAAATGATTGATCGGAAGAAAGTCCCGAGCAGTTAACCGCATTGATGCCTTTCTGAAGCAGATAGTAAATATATTCTCCGGCAATCTCCTGACAGATGCCGTGATTCTCTGCAATCGCACGGTACGGCATCCAGGTCAGCGCATTTTCAAGGGAATACCCTTCCTCATCAAAGGAATCTTTATTGGCCACCGCCGTCAGAAGCCGCATGGCAATGATAAAATCATCTTCCTGATACGGACAGGCAGACTGAATTATTTCAGTGACAGTCCTCTTAAACTCTTCGGCTCTGCGGAGGATTTCGTCATGATCATATTTGTATGCCGGATATGCAGTGCCGTTCTGCACATAGCTTTTATCCGAATCGATCAATGCCGGTGCGATCGGAAGACATATCCGCGAAATGCCCAGCAGCCGGTGAAACTGTTCCTCTGAATCACACGCAAAGGATTCCCCGCCGGCCAGAACGGCATCACAGAATGCATAGAATTCCGTTTCAGTCTTTTCCCCGTACAGTGTCAGGTATTCCCTTGAAATTACATGGGGATTAAAACTGTAATCCGATGCCGGAAGAACCTCCTGCGCTTCTGATGCCGTTTCCTCTGCCGCTGCCGGACTTTCCTGAATTATATGATCTTCAGAACCGGTACAGCCGGCGAAAAACAGAGATGCCGCAAGTACTGCTGCGGCATATTTTCGTTTCTTCATATTCATCAGCTCACAGATCCAGATCCAGCGATTCTGCAAATCCCCTGTAAACAATCCTGTAATGCGGATCATATGCCTTTACATACTGCGGACTGTGATGCAGTGCCGGATACCCGTGCCCCCTGTACATTTCCTGAAACTCAATAAATTCATCATATGAAAAGTGAACGGGAAGCTCTTCCAGATGCTTCCGGAGAAGCTTCATATTATGCATGAATTCCCCCATTCTGCCTCTGTGAATCTTTGCCGTACGGACAAAGATATCACTGATCTGTTCGGGGGTATATCTGCACTTTGCTTTTTTCAGATTGATCCTGCACAGATTGTTTCCGACCGGTTCGATCAGTTCCTGATTCTCATCTGCTTCAATCAGATTCCACTCCGTCAGAAGTGCCGTTTTCGCTGCCTCTTCATCCTTTACCATATGCCCCGGTCCGAGTTCATTCTGATAAATCAGCTTGAAGCAGTCCTGCGGTGTCATTTCAGGATACTTCTCAAGATGCATTTTCAATATTTCAAGTATCTCTTCCATAGCTTTACCTTCTATTTCATATTCTGTGAATATCTGTATCTCTGAAGCATCCTGTCAAGTTTCGGAAGAACATGCTCAAGCACCTTCCGGTATCCGCACATTTCATCATTCAGATAGCAGACATTCTGCCTGCGGCACCCGCCGCTGCATATATCCACAAACGGGCAGTCTGCGCACGGCGCCTTCCTGCATTCGGAGCCTTCAAGAAAATATGCCGCCTGTCCTGATTCCGCCAGCTGCCTGAATGAACTGTCGCGCAGATTTCCCAGACGGTATTCATCCAGACAGTAGAAATCACAGGGATATACATCTCCGTTTGATTCGATTACATACTGTACAAAGCATCTGCCGATCATGCCGCACTGGTACGGCGGCTGCCCCTGCAGCATACCCAGAAGATTCTCAAACAGATTCACTTCCATCCTGACGCCCTTCTGCACTGCCTTGTACCAGCAGTCAAAGAACTCCGTCATAAATGACCGGTACAGTTCCGGCGTAAGTGCCATATCGTCCGTTTCATTCAGTCCCGGAAGACACGGGATCAGCTGTACATATTCAAACTTATGTGACCGAAAGAAATCAAACAGCGCTTTCGGATGTCTGCCGAGATCCGCAGTTATCACCGTCAGAATATTATACTCAGCATTTGCTTTCTTCAGAGCATCGATCCCGGCAAGAACTTTATAGTACACGCCTTTATGCATCGGATCGAAACGGAATGCATCCATATTCGCCTGATATCCGTCCAGACTGACTCCTGTGAGAAAATGATTCTCATGAAAAAACTCTGCCCATTCACGGTCAATCAATGTTCCGTTGGTCTGGATGCTGTAGTGCACAGTGATCCCGGGATACTTCTTCATCACTGAAATAAACATCCGGAAAAAATCCAGTCCGGCCACTGTCGGCTCCCCTCCCTGAAAACTGATATTTGCCGTTCCCTCATGCTCCAGCGCTTCATCGATCCGCTGTGCAATCAGACGGACGGTTTCCTTCTCCATGACCCCGTAGGAGGCTACTTCTCTGTTTTCACTGACATCCGCATAAAAGCAGTACCGGCATCTCAGATTGCAGGCTGAAGAAGCCGGCTTGATCAGCACCGAGATCATCCTTCCCGTATTCACAGTGCTTCCTCCTGAAGCAGCTGTTTTCTTTCATTGATCTTATGATTGATCGCTTCCACGATAACCTCAATCATCAGATAGAAACAGATTGCTTCGTCAAGAAGATAAGAGCTTCCGGAATGAATTGCCGTCGGGCAAAGAAGCACATGATCCACATATTTATTCAGACTGCCTGCCGGGT
The DNA here is from genome assembly GCA_024696355.1 of Solobacterium sp. GTDB lineage: Bacteria > Bacillota_I > Bacilli_A > Erysipelotrichales > Erysipelotrichaceae > Bulleidia. The sequence continues at coordinate 3,664 of JAILGV010000082.1, read as the reverse complement.
TCATTGTAACCAGGACCACGCTTGTCCGGTTCCTGCGCATTTCCTTAATATAATCAAGATATCCCTTCTGCCCGGTGATGGAAAAGATCACTGCAACATCGCCCTGTTTCAGAATTGAAACATAATTTTCCATAATCGTCTGATCATTCACTGCATGACTGTCGATTTTCAGACGGTTCAGACGGAAGCTGAACTGTTCAGCAGACATTCCGGAATGAAGCATACCGAACGTAACCGTCCTGTTGGCATGAAGAATCAGATCGCTGACAGCATCTACTTCCTCCTGTTTCAGATTCTGATCCATATCCATAATGCACCTGCGGTAAATATCCAGAACCCCGTTTTCTGTTTCTCCGTCTTCTGTTTTCTGTTTCTTCGGAAGCGGTTCATTAATGAACGCCTTCCGGAAGTCCGAATATCCGGTAAAGCCGAGTTTGTGACAGAAACGTATAACTGCACTTCTGGAAACATTGCAGGTCTGTGCAACCGCATCCGAACCGTATCGCTGCAGGTCATAGGGATACTTCAGAATATAGTCTGCAACTTTGCGTTCTCCCTTTGACAGTTCCGGCAGCATGTTTTCGATTTTCTGATAGAGCATAAATGACACCTCTTTTTTATTATTATAGATTATTACGTTCAATGTTGCAAAAACGTACACGCGTTTTGTTCAAATTAATGACTGATACTTTACAAAAATCATGATTTTTGCCTTAAAATACTGTAAATATTTAATTTATGTTTAATTTTGAACATTTTTATTAAATTTAGTGTTGCATTTTCGTACACATATGCTATATTGAGTGTGCAAGCCCCAAAGGGCCCGGGGCAGGCCTTAAAAAGTAAAGAAAAGGGAGTAAGAACATGGCTAACAAAACTGAACTTGCAAAGTTTATCATCGACAATGTAGGTGGTACAGAAAATATCAACAGCGTATTCCACTGCGTTACAAGACTTCGCTTCAAACTCAAGGATGAAAGCCTTGCAGATACAGACGCTCTCAAAAACAGAGACGGCGTCATCGGAGTAATTCAGAAAGGCGGCATGTACCAGGTTGTTATCGGCAATGCCGTTGAAGAAGTATATGACGAAGTGCTTAAAGTCGGTCATCTGGCAGACGGCGGCGAAGTCGCTGCAGATGATGATGACGGCGAAAAGCAGAGCGTATTCAACCGTTTCATCTCATTGGTTGCAGGCATCTTCACACCTCTGCTCGGTCTGATGTGCGGTGCCGGTGTCCTCAAAGGTCTCACAGTATTCCTCGGCGCCCTGGGTGTCATCTCAACAACTTCCGGAACATACACAATTCTGAACTCTGCAGGTGACGCACTGTTCTACTTCTTCCCGATCTTCGTCGGATACAGCAGCGCAGAAAAATTCGGTCTGAATAAATTTGTCGGCATGGCTGTCGGTGCATCCCTTGTTCATCCGAACATCATCGCACTCAAGAATGCCGAAGCACTCTATACATTATTCGGCGGAACAATTTTCGAATCAACAGTCACAACTACATTCTGCGGCATCCCTGTCATGATGATGAATTATGCCAACACTGTCATTCCGGCAATCCTCGCATGCTTCGTAGGATCCAGAATTGAAAAAGGCCTCAGAAACGTAATTCCTGATGTATTCAAGATGTTCCTCGTTCCCGCACTGACACTTGCACTCACAGTTTCCCTGACTCTGCTGATCGTCGGTCCTGTCGCAACATGGATCTCCAGCGCAATCGGTGCAGTATTTGTCGGATTCCATAACTTCAGTCCGGTCATCTCCGGCGCACTCGTCGGCGGCCTCTGGCAGGTACTCGTTATGTTCGGTCTGCATCAGGGCATCACTCCGATCATGATCCTCAACCTCATCACAAACGGATACGAGAATGTTATCTGCTGCATGCAGGCTGTTCCCTTCACAACATGTGCTGTCGTACTTGCTGTATACCTCAAGGCAAAGAGCGAAAAGCTCAAGAAAATCGCTCTCCCTGCAGCAATCTCCAGCTTCTTCGGAGTATCTGAGCCTTCCATTTACGGTGTAACTCTCCCGCAGAGAACCCCGTTCTTCATCACCCTGGCTTCAGCAGCCGTCGGCGGTGCAATTATGGGTCTGCTTGATGTTAAAATGTATACATTCGGTGGCATGGGCCTGTTCGCATTCCCTGCCTACATCAATCCTGCAGTCGGATTTGACATGAGCTTCTGGGGTGTACTGATTGCCGTAGGCGTGGCAATGGTTCTCGGATTCACTCTGACAATGCTCCTCTGGAAGGAAAAAGAAGTAAAGTAATTTGTAAAGAGAAAGGAAGGCAGCGGTTATGAGAACAATCATGGTGATGTTTGATACTCTGACAAGAAAGTATCTGCCGAATTACGGAAACTGTGAGGTATACGCCCCCAATTTCCAGAGACTCGCAGAGAAATGCACCACATTCAATCACTTCTATGCCGGCAGCCTTCCCTGCATGCCGGCAAGAAGGGAACTTCATACCGGCAAATATAACTTCATTCACCGCGGCTGGGGCCCGCTGGAACCGTTCGACCGCTCCGTAATGGAAGTGCTCCGTCAGAACAATGTCTATACACACCTGACAACGGATCACTCCCATTACTGGGAAGACGGCGGATGCACATACCATAACCGCTATGACACCTGGGAAGGATTCCGGGGCCAGGAAGGCGACCGTTGGGTGCCGCATGATATCAGCTGCGAGGTCCCGGAGACTCATCCTCTGAACAAACAGGGCATCTCTGTTGTCCAGCATTACCGCAACCGCACAAGGCAGACCGTACAGGAGGAAATGCCGAGCGTGAAAACCTTTGCGGCAGGCCTGGAATTCCTGAAGGAACACGCCGGAAAGGATAACTGGCTTGTTCAGATCGAGGCATTCGATCCGCATGAACCGTTCTATGTGCCGCAGAAGTTCCGTGCGATGTACGGACTTCCGGAAAATGAGACGCTTTACTGGCCGAGATACGGAACAGTTCCCAGAGACAGGGACTATCATGAAGATCTTGAACTCTGTCACAAAGAATACGCTGCCCTCATCAGCATGTGCGATGAAAGCCTCGGCCGTGTGCTGGACTTTATGGATGAACATGACATGTGGAAGGACACTGCCCTGATCGTCAATACCGATCACGGCTTCCTGCTCGGAGAACATGAATACCTGGGAAAGAACTTCCCTCCGTGCTATGACGAGCTGGTTCACCTGCCCTTCTTCCTGCATGTCCCCGGCATCGCCGAAGGCGGAACCTGTGATGCCTTATGCTCCACCGTCGATCTTGTACCGACACTGCTCGATCTCTTCGGCTGCGATAAGGAACCGATGGGGGAACTGGACGGAAAATCCATTCTTCCGGTCCTCAAGGGAGAAGAAGCACCGAAAGATCATGTGCTCTTCGGACTCCATGGACACTACACCTGCTGGACTGACGGCACGCAGGTATATATGAAAACTGCCGAAAACGATACGCAGGTATACGAATATACCATGATGCCCACCAATATCCGCGGATACTTCTCTGAAGATCAGCTGGAAAAGGCAGAACTGGTGAACGGCGGCAGATTTACGAACGGGCTTCCCTGTCTGAAAATGCCGATGAACAATTACTTTCTGCAGATGAAAGCAGAAGATCATCTGTTTAATCTGAAGGACGACCCTGAGCAGAAA
>JAILGV010000037.1 GCA_024696355.1 Solobacterium sp. | reverse complement strand
TCAACTGGCGTATCAGTCAGCTTAAGAAGCTGAAGGAAGCCATGATCAAGTGGACACCGCAGATGCAGGAAGCACTTCATGAGGACCTGGGCCGTACAGATGCGGAAGCTTATTTCTGCGACATCGGCGATGTCATCATGGAAATCAACGAATGTATTCACAATCTGAAAAAATGGGCAAGACCGGAGACACATTTCTCCGGAATGGTCTGTTTTCCCAGTGTTATCACCAAAGTGTACAAGATGCCTTACGGCGTATCCCTGATCATCAGCCCTTTCAACTTCCCGTTCCTGCTTTCGGTCGGAGTTCTGGCGGCGAGCATATCCGGAGGCAACACATCAATCATCAAGGCAAGTTCCAAATCAGCGGCCTGCACGAAAATTCTGCAGGATATGATATCCGATACGTTCCCGCAGAAATATGTGACTGTAGTGGACGGCGGACATGATATCGCAGATGCCTGCCTGGCGCAGAGATTCGACAAGATTTTCTATACGGGCTCGCCGAAGGTCGGCATTCATGTCATGACCGAAGCCGCAAAGAACCTGACGCCTGTAGCGCTGGAACTTGGCGGGGAAACAGGAAACTGGTGCGTAATCAGAAAAGATGCGGACCTGAAGGACGCAGCGAGGAAAATTGCATTCTTCAAGATCTGCAATGCCGGTCAGATCTGCATCAACATCAATCAGATTGCCGTAGCGGAAGAAGTTGCGGATGTATTTGTTGAGGAACTGAAAAAGGCAATCATCAAACAGATCGGCGAACATGCGATACGCAATCCCGAATATCCGAAACTGATCGGCAGAAAGGCATATAACTGGTGCGCCGAAGAAGCAGAGGAATACCGTGACCGCATCGTATTCGGCGGAGAGGGTGACCCCGAAAAGCTGAAATATTCACCGACCATTATTTATCCGGTGAATATCGATGAAAAGATCGTTCAGCATGAGCTGTTCTGCCCTCTGATTCCGGTTGTGCCGTTCAAGGATGATGAGATTGACAGTCTGATGGATATTATTGCCAGAAGGGAGCACGGTCTGGCACTGTATCTGTTTACAAAAGATATCAGATGGGCAAATAAAGTTATGCAGACACAGCAGTACGGCGGAGGATGCATCAACGAAGTATGTCTCCATCTGCTGGTCAAGGGTGTTCCGTTCAACGGAACAGGTCATTCAGGCATGGGAGCTTATCACGGCGAGTGGGGCTTCCGCGAGTTTACCCATCCTTCAACCGTTCTGAAAGGATATCCTGTATTCAATCTGCCGCTTCGTGAGCATCCGTACTGCGGTGATGCCAACAGGTACAAGACAGTACTGCTGAAGCTGTTTGAAAGATAAGAGCGGAAAGGAGCGGAATATGGCAAACAAGTTATACTGCCGTACTTTTCAGGCGGGAATGAAAATCGGAAACTACTTTCTCGGATACCGGACACCGGAATATATAGAAGGACCGGGCTCCGTCAGAAAGCTTCCGGAAATGATCCGCAGAAGAGGTGTCTACAAAGTGCTCCTTGTGACCGATCAGAGTCTTTTGAAGCTCGGACTTCCCGACGGGCTGATCAAAGCAATGGATGAAGCACGGCTTGAGTATGTAATATTCGCGGACATCCAGCCGAATCCGACAGATGAGAATGTTGAAGAAGGCTACCGGGTCTACAAAGAGAACTACTGTCAGGGCATCGTTGCTTTCGGCGGGGGATCCCCGATTGACTGCGCCAAGGGAATTGCCGCGAAAAATGCGCATCCGAAGAAGACTGTTTCGCAGATGCAGGGCATTCTGAAAGTTCATAAGCGCATAGTACCGTTCTGGGCAGTTCCGACGACTGCCGGAACCGGATCGGAAACAACGCTTGCGGCGGTAATCACAGAGGCAAAAACACATCACAAGGCATCAATCAACGATCCGTCCATCCTGCCGCGCTATGCAGTGCTTGACCCTGAGCTGACCGTCGGTCTGCCGAAAAAGATCACGGCAACGACAGGACTCGATGCACTGTGCCATGCCGTTGAGGCATATACCAACCGCACCTACAACACCAGAGAGGAAAACGAACGTGCCCTTGAGGCAGTGCGTCTGATCCATGATTATCTGTATAAGGCATACGAAGACGGCAGTGACCTGGAAGCCAGGGAAAAGATGCAGCTGGCAGCCTTCCATGCCGGCAGGGCATTTACCAGAGGCTGCGTCGGCTATGTGCATGCCGTCGGCCATACTCTGGGAGGCCTGTACGGTGTTCCGCACGGACTGGCTATGGCAGTGATTCTTCCGCATGTCATGCGGCAGTTCGGACCGGCGGTTTATGACCGTCTTGCCGATCTTGCGGATGTGTGCGGCATCAAAGGTGCAGACAGGAAGGAAAAAGCTGAGGCATTCATAGCCTGGATCGATGAGATGAAGCGGAAGATGGATATTCCGGAGGGATTCGACTGCATAAGGGATGAGGATATCGACCAGATTATCAAATGGGCCGATAAAGAGGCCAATCCCCTGTATCCTGTTCCCGTGATCTGGCAGTATGAAGATTTCCGGAAGCTGATCGAAACACTGCGCACTGCAGGAAAAGAAGCCGGACAGCCTGCATAGTCTGCAGAAAGCTTATGTTCATCATGCCCGGTTTTCACAGTGGCGAAAGCCGGGCTTTTCTCTTCAGACACTCTGTTTCTGCGGAAGTTTGTGTATAAAGATACGTATGATGATGTACATCAGAAAAGGAGATATTCATGGATGCACAGAACCTGCATGCGACAATTTATATCGGCCTGAATGATGCAGATACAGGCATTCAGAAATTTGATACGGAAAAATACATGTCGGTTCTGAAAAATGTCTGCCGCAGTTACCGGGTCGCTTTTTCGGTTCATCAGATTAACGGAGGCTATTTTCATGAAGACGGACGCTATACGGAAGAAAATACACTGGTGCTTCTTCTGATAGCCGTACCTGAGGAAACGGTGACGGAGATTGCCCGGGACCTGTGTGCCTTTTTCCATCAGGAAAGCGTCATGGTAACTTTTTCGCCGGGTTCGGTTGTCTTTGTAAAGGAAAGTCTGGAACAGCAGATTATGCCCGGAGGATATGCCGGGCGGAAATAACAGTCAGACAAAAAGAAATTATTATGATCAGACGTTTGAAAAATGCAGAGTCCTTCAGGGACCTGATCTGCACTGTTCAGAGCAGCCCTGCTTATTCAGATCCGGCGCTGGTAAGAGAGAGCCGGCCTGAAGAAGGGCCTCAGAGAAGTGCTTCAAAAAGAAATCATCAGATGTTCGGCGTGTACTCCGGAGAAGAAAAGACAGGACTGTTTGTTTTTCTGATTGTTCCGGAGGAAAAATACATCGAAATGCTTTACGGACTGTCTGCCGAGAAATCTGCATGGACAGAGATGCTCGGATTTCTGAAGGAAAACCGGCCCGGGTATCAGGCGGACTTTGTATTCAATCCTGCCCATGATCTGCTGAAAGGAGAACTGGAAGCGCGCGGGGCGGAATTTGATACAGAGCAGATGCGGATGATTTATACGCATCATCATGCGGCCGTGAACACGGACGGCATAAGGGTCCTGGATGATGAATATCTGGAGGATTACCTTGCCATGCACAGTAAGGATGTTTACTGGACAGGTGAGAGAATAATAAAAGCGCCGGAGCGCTTCTGTACGTATATTGCCGTCGATGACGGGAATCTGGCCGGGTATATTGATGTTACACACTGCTTTGATGAAAATGAGCCTTATGATCTGCTTGTGAAGCCGGAATACAGAGGCAGAGGATACGGGCGGAAACTGCTGGCATATGCGCTTTACATGAATGAACCGCATGATATGGTCCTGCTGGTAAACATTGACAATGCAGCAGCCATCAGTCTTTACGAAAGTCTGGGATTTGTTCATGCAGAGGATCAGAACAGTCTGACGGCACACTGGCAGATTCCGGAATGATCCTGATATCAGAACTGCTCTTTATTGAAAAAACATCTGTGGCAGGGCTGTGAATAGCAGCGGTTGCAGGAGATGCACTGTGCTTCTGCGGAAGGATCCTGCTGCATTTTTTTCGGAAGATCCGGCTCCCGGATCAGGGGCCTTGAAAGCGAAATGAAGCGGATGGGAGTGCTTTCCAAAACTTCCTCCATGGTGTCAAGGCTGCGCAGGCCGCCGCAGACGATTACGGGACAGCTGACGGCAGCGGCAATCCGTGAAGCGGAAGGGACAAAATATCCTTCATTGACATGGGCTTTGATGCCGGTAACGGAAGGTCCGTTTCCGCTGACCTCTATGGCATCGATTCCCTGACGGTCAAGGATGCGGCAGATCTCAAGACTTTCGTCTTCATTCAGGCCGTCTTTTATAAAATCACTGCAGTTGATTTTTACCGTTACCATAAAATCAGGAACAGTCAGCCTGATTCTTTTAATGATTTCAGTCAGGATGCGGGTACGGTTTTCAACGGATCCGCCGTACAGATCTGTTCTGTGATTTACGGCAGGGGAGATGAAGCGGCTGAGAAAGAAAAAATGCGCTGCATGGAGCTGAACACCGTCGAAACCTGCCCTGGCGGCTCTTTCGGCCGCGTCGGTAAACAGACTGATTACCAGACGGATTTCCTCCTGTGTCATATTATCCGGTTCCGTCTGCAGAAACCATCCGGAATCACCGCGGTAAAATGCGCCGAGAGCCAGCTGGCATATTGCGGTACAGTCTCCGGAATGAATGATATCCGTCAGTTTTCTGTATCTCGGAATCAGTCCGTCGTCACACAGACGCATCATTCCCTCGAAATAGTCATCGTGCATTGAAACGCTGGTAAAGCCGGTTATAACCGCACCGGCGCCGCCGTGTGCAGCTTCACGGTAGATCCTGTATGTCTGATCATCAATTCTTCCTTCTTCACCGCCTGTGTTTTCCCAGGTGGCAGAACGGATCAGCCGGTTTTTCAGCGTGATATTCCGGATTTTCCCCGGTTCAAAGACTAGACTCATTTCTGGAGGGCTCCTTTACATTGCCTTCCGGCTTTATTATGATTTTTTTAATCAGATGCCGCAGAGGTAATGTATCTTAGCCACTATCATAGCACAGAAAAAATGTGCGGACAGTGACAATAAGAAAATCTGTCCGAATCTGAAGACGGCATCGCATGCCGGATGATCATGAAGCATTCCTGTGCCGTTTTGGAATGAACAGACTGTAATCAGGGAATAATATACCTCTGAAGCGGCAGACAAATGTGTCCGGTCGGATAAAAACGTCATTTTCCCGTTTTGTGTCGTGTTAAAGCAGACAGTCATTTATTACTCTGACAGTGAAAGGAGGTCAGTATGGATCAGCATAAGATCGGTGTCTTTTTGAAGGAACTGAGGAAAGAGAAGAATCTTACCCAGGAACAGTTTGCACAGCAGCTGAATGTTTCCGGAAGAACAGTATCGCGCTGGGAAACAGGAACCAATATGCCTGATATCAGCCTGCTTGCTGAAATTGCCTCTTTTTACAATGTGAGCATTCCCGAAATTATTGACGGAGAAAGGAAAAACGGAGAAATGAACGGAGAAATCAACACAGTTGCGGACAAAATGTCAGAGTATGCCGCAGCGGAAAAAGAAGAAATGATCAAAAGCGTACGTATTCACAGTCTGATGGGATCGGCGGGTCTTGCGGTGCTGTTTATTCTGGAAACAGCACTGCCCGAAACACAGAACGGCCTGATTAATCTGATCAAGATTTACTGCATGACACTTGCGGCTGTATCGCTGTTCATCATTGCCGTACAGTCCACAGGCATGCTGAACAGAATCAGGCGCAGGGACAGGGAAAGCACCATGCCGAAGCCGGTACTTTACGTTGCCGGGGCAGCGGCGGCGTTTGCGGCAGCGTGGTTAATCAGCTTTCTGCTGAAGCTGATCACGGGCTGATCATCTTCAGCGGTATTCGATATTGCCGGAAGGCTGTATCCGGCGGAGGATTAGTTTATGATCTGGAATGCAAAAAACGGAACGGTATCTGCAGGCGGTTCTGAAATGTGCTATGTATCATTCGGCAGCGGGGAGAGAACTCTGATTCTTCTGCCCGGGCTTTCGGACGGTCTTGCGACGGTCAGCGGAAAAGCGCTTCTGCTGGCTCCGCCCTACAGGCTTTTCTTTGAAAAATATACCGTTTATATGTTCAGCAGGAAGAATGAACTTCCTGCGTGCACAATCCGGGATATGGCGTCCGATCAGGCAGAGGCGATGAAAAATCTCGGCATCGGGAAAGCATTCGTCATGGGTGTTTCCCAGGGCGGCATGATAGCACAGTATCTGGCCGTCGACCATCCGGAGATGGTCAGCGGTCTGGTGCTTGCCGTTACGGCTCCGTGTGCCAATGAAGTGATCAGGGAAAACGTGAACCGATGGCTCTTTTATGCCGGGAAGGGTGACCATAAAGGTCTGATGACTGATACTGCCGAGAAGAGTTATTCCGATAAGTATCTGAAAAAGTACCGGAAGCTCTATCCGCTGCTCGGTGCCGTAGGAAAGCCTTCGGATTACGGCAGATTTATAAACAATGCCAATGCAGTTCTTCAGTTTGATGCTTCGGCTGATCTTCAGAAGATCAGCTGCCCGGTGCTGATTATCGGCGGTGACGACGATAAAACGGTAGGCACGGAAGCGGCAGGAAAACTGAAGGAACTGATTCCCGGCAGCCGGATGCATATATATCACGGGCTGGGACACGGCCTTTACGAAGAGGCGGAAGACTTCAACAGGCGGGTATATGATTTTCTGGAAACGATATGACGGAGTTATGAACTGATGGCGGATATTACGGATAAAATTGACAGACTGCTGGAAAAGCAGGCATATCTGATTGATCTGTTTCCGAAGACGGTCCCTGCAAAACAGGACGGCCGTTATTTTGAAATTGAAGAGTACTTCCGGCAGAACCGGCAGGATACTGACAGGAAATTTGAAACTGTTCTTCTGAAACTGTACTGCTATTATGACTTTACGGTTCATACGGAAGATCAGACAGCCGTGAATCCGGCGCCGGCGCATCTGCTTGCAATGACAGATCATTGTCTGAAGAACAGGCAGCCGGGTGAAAATATGTATATTCTCATTCCGGAAACGGAGTCCATGATTATGCTGAACGGAGACGATCTGTATATGGTTATGTATCATCCGGATCAGGAACTGAAGAGTCTGACCGCACAGCTGGCAGCGTCCGAAGGGCTGTTCTTCTACGAAGCGCCCTGACATCATTTAAATCAGATACTGCATGATATGCCGGACATCAGGTCCGGTATTTTTATATCCGGAAGGTGTGCAGATCTGATTTTGGGTATAAAATGAATGATATCTTTTGCCGTTTCTGTAACTAACGTCAGCCGGTTGAGGGGATTACTGCGAAAATGAAAAAAACGTTTTATACAGAAGCTGCATATATCTGCGGCATCATTGTTCTTGCGGCCGGCACCGTACTGATGGAGCGTGCCGGCTTCGGCATGTCCATGGTGGTTGCGCCTGCGTACCTGGTGTATCTGAAACTGGTACAGCATCTGCCATGGTTTACATTCGGCATGGCTGAATACTGCCTGCAGGCTGTACTTCTGTGTCTGTGTGCCGTACTGACAAAGAGGTTCCGGCCGATGTACCTGTTTTCTTTTGTGACTGCCGTCATATACGGGTTCGTTCTGGATGCCATGATGTCACCGGGAGGTTTTCTGCCGGCTGATATGGTCCTGATGCGGGTTCTGCTTTATTCTGCCGGAATGGTTCTGGGGGCGGCAGGGGTGGCATTGCTGTTTCATACATACATTGCGCCTGAAGCATATGAATTGTTGGTCAGGGAAATCTCTGCTAAATTCCAGTATGATATCAGAACAGTAAAAACAGTTTATGACTGCTGCAGCTGT
>JAILGV010000156.1 GCA_024696355.1 Solobacterium sp. | reverse complement strand
TGGCGGTTTTGTCCATGCTGGCGACCGCATTTGTCATTGCGGTCTTAACATACCGCCGTCAGAAGAAGCTGGCAGAAATAATCAACCGTGAACTGGAGCAGAGAAACAGCATGAGCGCTCTGTGATGCAGAGATTCCCGGATACACAAAAAAGCAGCCCGTCGGGCTGCTTTCTGTTCTACAGTACGTTTCCGCTGTTAATTCCGCTTTCCGTTTCCCCAAGCGGCAGCCAGTCAATGACACGTTTGATATGCCGGTTCCAGAAGTCCCACTCATGGGCTCCCTCACCTTTTTCAAATGTCACATCGTAGCCTTTTTTCGTCAGTGCTTCGGTTATATGCTCCGCATCTTTCATCAGCGGGTCGGAAAGCCCGCATGCAAGATAGTATTTCTGATCTGTCCTTTTCTGATTTTCGATCAGCCAGTCCAGTGATACATCGCTCTTTCTGGCCTTTTTCAGGTCGCCGAATACTGCCTCAAGGTATTTTTCTCCCATGAATGAGAGAACGTTTCCCCTGCTGTCTATGATATCCGCAGGAGAAAGAGCCGCGACACAGCCGAATGTATCATTGTATTTCAGGCCGTTTCTCAGTGCTCCGTATCCTCCCATGGAAAGGCCTGCAATAAATGTATCTTCCTTTCTGTCGGAAAGCGGAAACAGATCTCTTGTCAGGCGGACCAGTTCTTCTCCGATGAATTTTCCGTAGTAGTCATGCGTCAGGGGATGATCAACATAAAATCTGTTGTCTCCGGCAGGCATGATGACTGCCAGATTCTTTTCTTCCGCCCACCGCTGCAGATTGGTCCCGTTGATCCAGTCCACCTGAGAGCCGAAGATCCCGTGCAGAAGATAAAGCGTTTTGAATGTTTTTACTTTCTTAACTTCCTGACCGTCCTGATCAGGCATTTTTATTTTGTCCGATGGAATAACTGCATTGATATTGACAGTCCTGAGAAGGGATTCTGTCATAACACTTGCCTGAATATATGCCATGTATTTCCTCTCTACAATAGATTGCTGATGATGATATTAAGACTTCCGAGTCTCAGCATCTCCGCCAGGCTTCTCGGCTCCCTGCGGAAGCGGATATCGGTTTCTTTCAGATATTTGCTTATGCGGATTTCTTCCTTTACCTTCTCGAAGAAACTGTCGGAGGCATGGGCAAAAACACCCTGAATCACAAACAGATCGGGATCTGTCGCGAAGATGACATTCCTGAATGCAATGCCGATATACTTTGCCAGATAGCCGCAGATTCTGACTGCATCGGGATTTCCTTCCTTTTCCTTTTCCAGAAGATACGCCCGGATATCAGTCTTCCCGTCATAGTCCTTCAGAAGATCTTCTTTCTGTTCCGGCTCAAGTTCTTCCACCAGACGGAAGATCCGCTTCTGGGAAATCATCACTTCAAAGCATCCTCTGGATCCGCAGACGCACTCTTCAGGATCATCGGCATCCAGACACATATGGCCCAGTTCTCCGTTGACATGATTTGCGGTTTCCGGAATTCTTCCGTCATTCATCAGTGTGATGGAAACACCGTAGTCCGCATAGAAAACAGCAGCGTATGCATTCTGAAGATCTTTGTCAAACCGCAGCATGCTGGAGCATACTTTCGATACATTCTCAATTTCCACATTGGTTTCAAACGGAAGTTTTTTCTTAATGTCTTCCACGACATTCAGACGGCCGTCCCAATGCGGAATGGAAGAGACCTGAATATAACCGTCTCTGTGATTGATGACGCCGCCCTGACACAGGATGACGCCGTAAAATGCATCCGGGGAAACATGATTCTCGCGGATCAGATCCGTAACCGCCTCAGCCGACAGTTCAATATATTCCGGATACTCAATCTCGGCCAGGAACCCGAATTTCTTTGCGGCAATCTGATTTCCGTCAAAGGACATCAGCGTGCATGTTGTGGAGCCTTCCGAAGGTGCAACGGATATCATGTACCTGTCAGGATTCAGAGAGTATTCCAAAGGCTTCTTTCCGCCCAGTCTGGTGGAAGTTCCCTTTCCTCTTGCGATGACAAGACCCGACTCCATGAACCGCTCAATTGCCCTGGTAATCGTCAGACGTGAGATTCCCGTGATATCGGCAATGTCCTGGACAGTGAAAATCTTCATCCCTGCCAGACAGCGGAGGATCTCGGCATCATTCTTATTTCTGATATCCTGCGGAAGCGCCCCTATTCTTTCCATAACACTGTTATATTACTTTATTAATTAACCTTTTTATAATTATAAGCGATATTGCCGAATTTGCCATCCGTGCGATCCGCACCGCCTTTTTTTGCCCACCTTACCGGCATGCCGGCAAACATCGGATTCGGATGCACAAAGGTTTCCTGATCGTCTTTTCCCTCCAGAACCAGCCGGCAGCACTCAGCCACATTGTCAATGCAGTCCGCCGGCACAAAGTCGTAGTCATGGCAGATTACCATATGCGACACTTTCGGCATCCATTCCTCTTTGATCCTCTTCAGTGACTCCAGATAATGCGTCAGGGATGTGGAATCTTCCAGGAAAAGGAATGTTGAGTTGTTGCAGCAGTCACCGACAAACAGATAGCCCGATCTGTCATCATAGAATGCCATGGATCCCCTGGTATGTCCCGAGAAATCAATCGCTGTCAGAGTTCTGCCGCCCAGATCGATCACCTCGCCGTCAGCGATATCCACGACGGAAATATCACGCACGTCACAGACATCATCCTCTGTCCACTCACTGTTTCCGGCAATGCTGCGGATCAGGTTCAGATAATCAATACGGTCCTGCTTGCTGTTTCCCTTCAGCATGCCCAGATCTTTATGGGACATATGAACTTCATCAAACCAGTACATGCCTCCGGCATGATCCAGATGCCCGTGCGTCAGGTAGACTTCCACAGGTCTGTCCGTCAGCGTCTGCACATATTCCCTGATATTGTTGGCACCGAGTGCGGTATCCAGGAGCACTGCCTTTTTCTCACCTATGACCAGATACATTCCAACGGCACCCTGGCCTTCTATGCGGATGACATCATGTCCCAGGTCTCTGGCTGTAAATCTGCTCATTATTTCGCTGCCTTTCTGACAACCTGTCTTCTGTTGAGGTTATATACATCGATTCCGATAGCCAGCAGCATGATGATGCCCTTGGCAATGAACTGATAGTATGTATCAAGACCTGCCAGCTGCATGCCGTTGGTAAGAATGGAGATGATCAGAACACCTGCGAATACACTTGTCATCTTGCCTTCACCGCCGCGGACGGAGACACCGCCCAGAAGAATGCCGGTAATTGCCGTAAACTCTGTGCCCGGGCCGGTCGTGGGATGCGCGGAGCCGAGTCTTGCTGTCAGGATAATGGCAGACACAGCCACCAGTGCACCCGCGATTGCGGAAATGATATAGCGCATCTTCCTGACATTGATGCCGGCCAGGTTTGCGGCTTCGGAGTTGCCGCCCAGCGCATATACATACTGTCCGAAGTATGTTTTGGAAAGGAGAATGCTGCAGATGATCAGCAGGATGAACATGATGAATACCGGAAGAGGAATACGGCCGATATTGTACTGTCCGATTGCCTTGAAGGAATCAGAGAAGCCGCGGATGGAAATGGACTTGGAGATAACATAGGAAATACCCTGATAAATGGACATTGTCGCAACTGTGATCATGAAGCGGCTGATCTTCAGAAGTTCAGCCATGTAGTTGTTGAACATGCTCAGCAGCATGCCGATTGCCAGAACGATCAGGACCGTAATTACTGTCGGAACACCCATCTGAACATTCAGGATACCGCACATGACAACACAAAGGCTCATGATATATCCTACGGACAGGTCAATGTTGCCTGACATCA
>JAILGV010000133.1 GCA_024696355.1 Solobacterium sp. | reverse complement strand
GGACGATTTTGCTGACGGTCTCTCCCGGCAGAACCGTCCGGCCGTTTTGGAAGGGAACCTCCTTCCCCTTCTCGTTCAGCTGATACTCCTCGATCCCGATGACCACCGCCCCGGTATTGATGTGGTTGATCACTTCGACGGTATCCTCTGCATGCACGGCAGCCGCTGCGTGCAGGCCGGTCAGCACGGCGGCGCATACGGCGAGCAGCTTCCCGATTTTGTTTTTCAGCATCGTTTCACCTTCTTTCTGCTTTGCTTTCCCATGCGGCACAATGTGCCGCATCAGGAAAAAAACGGGAGAGCGGCAGATGCTGCTCCCCCGTAAGGGCAGGAATGCGCCCGGTATTCCCCCGGGATCTCCATAACGGTGTTCTTTATTGAACTACGCATTCATACTGCGGAAACGGGAAGAACCCGTTTCCCTGTTTCCGGAGCCGGATTATTCCGGCTTAACGTGTGCGCCTTCGCCGCTGAGATCGTCAGCCGTGTCATAGCGGTTGACGTGGCTGTCGGTTTCGCCGGATGCGCCGTCGGATGTTACGCTGACGTCATCCGCATCGCGGATGCCTGTCAGCTTCAGACCGGACGCATCGTTTCCGGTGCTGTTCTGGCGCACGAAGACATCATAGATTTTTCCGAGGTTTTCCTCGCTGAGGGAAGCCGCAAGATCCGCACTGTTTTCCAGAATCTGAGAGCCCTGGATTGCATAGGTGCGCAGAACAATCTGTTCCGCAGCGCCGTCCGTCTCGTTTTCGATGATGTTTTTCATCTGGACCTTGTCAAACAGCGCCGCGGTTGCCCTGTTGGCATCCGTCTGCGCTGTACCGTCGCCGGTATCGGTTCCCTGAACCGTGGTCTTATAGCCGAAGACATAGCGCTTAACAAGCGTTTCGCCGTCTGCCAGTGCGTCATACGCACCGGCAAGGTCAGACTCTGCGACTTCGGTTTCGCTGCCGTCCGCAGCGATACGGACATACTTTTCCCTGCCGGCAAGCTCCTGCCAGCCCTCATCGAAGCTGTTGGCGTGAACGGATGCGGCATCCTCCGCATCCTTGAACCAGAACAGTTCGCTGACCCCTTTGGCGGTGACGACGGAACCGTCATCGCCGACAACGGTGATCTTCTCCATCGGGGAATCGACTGTCATGAAGACGACCGCGTCGTTGACACCCCTGTTAACGACGGTCGGGTTCTTCGCCACCTCCTCGTTAGGCACGAGGTTTCTGACATCCGGGGAATCATTCCCCGGGTAATCAAGCTCGAGGGTTTCGATTGAGACTTCGCCGACGGTGAAGTCGTTTGACGTTTCTTCCATATCCGTGAGATATGCAAGGGTGCCGCGGGCACCCGCCAGCAGCATCACAGCCGCGGCGGAAGCAACACCGATCTTCTGAGTGATCTTTTTCATGTGTTCTGTTATTACCTCCTTCACATTGAATGCAGAGCGGAACCGCTTTCCGCCGCATGAAAAGGACAGGCTGTCTGCCTGTCCGGATTCAAGATTCACATCTTTCCTTTATATGGTAGCTTCCGCACGGAAAGGAGTTTTCGTGCGGATTTGCGGAAATAAGCTGCATTTACAGGATGCCGCACCGGCAAATACAATTGATCCCAGTCTTCGCTTTCTTCGATTTCTGTCACAAGTTCTGTTTCTCCAGCTCCACCGTTTTCATAATCATTGCGCCGTAATCAGTCTTATACGGATATGTATTCCGTCTGAAGAGTATCTTCGCAGTCCTCTGAAAAAACAAACCAAATGTTGTATAACTAATCCTTTTTATATTTTTTATCCGCAAAGAAATATGCCTGTAATGAATCAGAGATCAAAGTAGCCTCATCCTTAGGGCCATAATAGTATACTGCCCCTGACGAATCCTGAACGACTAAGACATGATCATACTGCAGTTCTTCAACAACATACATGCTTTTCGGAAATAGCGGATAAAAAGATCTTGCTTTATTTGTTGATGAAACAACATATAAACGGTCGCTTTTGCATATACCTGTCATTTCATGTCCATCAAAAGTCGCAACACCAAATGCCTTCAAATACTCTGCATAATCTTCAGCAAAAGTCACTCCTAATATCTGCTCGGCTTTTTCAATGGCCAAAGATTCGGCAGGTTCCATTGATGCAAAATTGTCGCAACTCCGAATTAACTCTATCAATTCATTCATTACCTGGTTTTTCTTAGCTCATGGTGGAAATCTGACTGCCCATTTGACGCTTACACTATACAAAAGACGGCGGTCAGATAAGCATCATTATCCGCAGCACCTCCGATGAACCTTGTCCGCCGGAAGACTGCATCATCGCTGGATTCAAAGATCTGGACGCTGTGACCTTCTCAAACGGAGTCTCTCTCTCGCTTGGAACTTCAGATATCTCCGTTTTGGAGAATATCGCCAACATTCTCGGTGAACCATGTGAGATCGACGGGAAAATCAGTCCGGAACGAAGAAATGCCGTATATTACTGGCGTGATTCTGAGGGACTCCATCAGCTGATGGTATCTGTGAAAAGCGAAGGGGACCACTTTGAAATCCGGTCGATCTCTTATATCAACCGTACACTTCCAGAGGAATAACCTGTTCTCTTCTTATTTTTTGACACTACTTCGTTTATAGTCTTTGGCAATGATATTGTATTTGGCTGCCTTCCTGTAAAGGGTACTTATCGGTATATTCAGGGCAAGCGCAGCTTTTTTTACATTTCCTTTGGCCGCTTTCAGTGCATTGTGGATCCTTTTATATTCCGCAGCTTCCGGGGTGATTTCGGTTTCTGTTTCCTTTTCTGTATTTGTCTGCTTCACATAATATGAACGGATCAGGTAGGAAGGGAGGTCGGATATCGTAATCAGGTCATTCTTCCGGTTCCTGAGGACCCTGTCCGTGACAGCCGCCAGTTCACGGCTGTTTCCCGGCCAGTCATAATTCATCAGAACACTCATGCTCTGATGATCAAAAGCCGGTACCGCATCCAACTGTTTATCTGTCATCATCTGCCGGATGATCTGGGAAACACATTCCGGGATATCCTCCGGATGTTCACGCAGCGGCGGGAGGACGATATTCATCATGTTGAGATAATAATACAGGTCTGTCCGGAACAGTCCGGACTGCACATCAGAATACAGGTTTCCCGAAACAGAAGCGATGATCCTTGGCTTTTCCACAGACTCTGACTGAATGTACTCAAACAAAGCCGTCTGGAGTTCCGAAGAAAGCGCATTGATATGATCCAGATACAATGTACCGTTTTTTGCCAGCAGCAGCTTGCCCGGAGAGTGAGGTCCATCCCCAAGCAGCTCCTTCCGCAGGGAATTCAAGGGCATCGTCTCACATTTAATTGAAACAAAGGGACCATCCGCAAGGCTGCTGGCATTATGGATCGACTGTGCCAGAATGTCTTTCCCGGTTCCATCTTCCCCACAAAGAAGGACCGGCAGGCCGCTCTGCGCTGCCATCCTGCCTGCCCGTCTGACTGCCTGGACTGAAGCGGAATGTCCATAAATACTGTCAAATGTATATTCAGCAGAGAACCCGGCGATCTGGTTCGCAAGCGAATGAATGTATTCCTGGGTGGTGAAAGAAAGAATGACAGACTCCGCCGGATAGGTGATAAACTGGAGAGAAAACGTGAGGTCCAGCAGAACTCCGTTTCGGTTCATGATCGTAAATTCATGATTTTCAGCAGGCCCATCTGAATCAAGGAACTGATTGAACAAGTCATTTATCCGTATATATTCACTCAGAAAATGCCCTGTCTCCATATTTCTGACCTGCAGGATCGAGGCTGACTGGGAATTAAAATGCAGGATCTGTCCCGACTTGCTTAAGAGGATCATACCGCGGTTTCCTGAATTGATGATTGTATTCAGTACCTGGTTCATCTGGTTCAGACGATATTCTTTTTCAATCCCGTTTACGGCAACAGACAGCAGACCCATCAGAAGCGGGTTGTAGTCCTCGATCGGTCCGGTAATATTCAGACAGCCGATCTGTTTCCCGGAAGGATCATGGATCGGGGAACCATAACAAATCAGATTCTGATACAGGTCCAGATAATGTTCCGGACCATATACGATCGCCGGCTCATCGAGAAACAGGGACAGCCCGATCCCGGTCGTTCCTGCACATGTTTCTGAAAAGTGTCTTCCGTTCCCGTGCTGATCAGGCTTGATCTTCCCATTTTCATCGATCATCCCGCTGATCTCTTTCAGCTGATACCCATCCGCATCTGTCAGATTAATGACATAGTACGTATTCTTAATGAACGAAAACACATCTGTCAGATAAGGAAGCGCAATCTCGACCAGCGCCTTATTCGCGGCAAGAACCGCTTCATATTGTGATTCTTTCAATATGGGCGGGACGGAATCATGAGGACTGCAGGTTTTCTGAGATCTTCGCCATGAATCTATGATGATCTGCCTGACTCCCGGAATGGTGTCAGGCAGGACCGAATCTGTGTTTAAAATATAGCCTTTCCGGCATTCTTCCGTTGTATTGAAGTCTATCTCATGAATTTCTGTCATCTTATCCTCCATTCCATTATTCTCAAATATGATAACTTTATCGATAATAATGATAACATTCTCATCAAGAAACACAAAAGGATTCCTGTGAAATATAATCTGCTTAGGAGGATTATCATCATATGAATCATTGGATCATCAAAGAACCGCTCCAGGTAGGCGCTTACACCTTCAAAAACAGGATGGTCATGCCGCCAATGGAGACTCGTCTTTCAACGATGCACGGTGATACAACACAGGAGATGTGCGACTATTACGCAGAACGCGCAAAAGGCGGTGTTGCCGCGATTATTGTTGAAAACACATTTGTTGACTCGATCGCATCAAGATCATCCCTGGCTTCCAGCGGTCTGAATACCGACCAGCTGATCGCCGGCAAGTACAAACTGTCAGAAGCCATCAAATCAAACGGTGCAGCCGCGATCCTGCAGATCTCCCACGGCGGCCTGCAGGCCAACGGAAATGCTGTTCCCGGACAGGAAGCCGTTGCACCTTCCGCCCAGGCAAGCAAATTCGTCGGCCGGATGCCGCGGGCACTTGAGCATGATGAGATCATCGCTATCGAAGATGCATTTGCCCAGGCAGCCAGACGCGCAAAGCTCGCTGATTTCGACGGCGTCGAGATCCATGGCGCCCACGGCTATCTGATCTGTGAATTCCTGAGCCCATATACCAACCATCGTACCGATGAATACGGCGGCAGCTTCGAAAACAGACTCCGCTTCGTAAAAAACATCATCCGGAAAGTAAGGGAACAGGTTGGTTATGACTTTATTGTCGGTCTCCGTATCAGCGGCGCAGAATATGTCGAAGGCGGTCTTACGATTGAAGACACTTCCAAAATCGCCCAGGCAGTAGAGGAAGAAGTGGATTACATCAATGTCTCCGTCGGAAACTATGAAACGATGGCAGACTGGATGATCTCACCGAACTATCGCCCGGCTGCCCCGATCGTAGACCTTGCGGCAGGTATTAAGAAAGCTGTCACAAAATGCGCCGTCATCGCCTGCAACGCCCTGACCGCGGAAACAGCAGAAAAGGCACTGGAAGACGGATGCGCTGACCTGGTCGCGTTCGGACGTCCGCTGATTGCCGACCCGCAGCTCCCGAACAAGATCCTGAAGGGAGACCTGCGGGATATCCGGCCATGCATGCGCGGACACGAAGGCTGCATTTCCCTGTTCTTCAACGGCTGTCCGATCCGCTGCGAAGTCAACGCCCAGGTCGGCCGTGAACGAAGCTATCACATTACCAAAACCACCTGCCCGAAGAACGTCGTCGTTGTCGTCGGCGGTATGGCCGGCATGGAAGCAGCCAGGGTTGCCGACCTGTACGGACATAAGGTCACGCTGCTTGAGAAGACCGGTGTACTCGGCGGACATTTCATCGAAGCTTGTGAACCTTCCTTCAAATACGAAGCCAAAGGTGTCCTTGACTGGGAAC
>JAILGV010000131.1 GCA_024696355.1 Solobacterium sp. | reverse complement strand
ACAGGCGGATCATTATGATTCCCGCAAAATGTTTTTGGTAGATAATGATGAACTGCTGAGAAGTGATCAAGTAGGATTGGCAGTACTTCATCCCGGATATTTGGATGAGTACATCTTCCGCAATACCACATGCAATGTGGCGCGCTGCATCGATGTTGGAACACTGACGGACCCAATAGTCAAGAGGCATCTGGATGATCTTGGTGTTGAACTGATCACCAGCAACGACTATTTGTTTGGAACAAACGATTATCAAAACTACTTAAGATTAAAAACAGCCAAAAACTAAAGGTCAATGATTAAGACAAGAGAGGCGTTTCAATCGTCATGTGATGTGAGAAACGCCTCTTTTATTGGCCTAAAGACAATAAAACCACCTGCTATGCAGGTGTGACATTCGTCTGCTTCAGCCTGCGCTCTCTGTTATTGTCTCAAGATACTCTTCAGGTGCAGCCATCAACCATGATGCAAATTCTTTTGCAACTTTAAGGCTTTAATGACTTGAAGCTTGTGATGGACAATCTTATGAAAGCAGTCGGTGACAACTGGGATCCGACCCGTTTCTGCGTTCTTCATTCTGATCAGGGATTCCAGTATACAAACATTGCCTATATCCGATTTCTTGACGAGCATGGCATTACCGTCTCTCATTCCCGTAAAGCCAACTGTTACGACAATGCGTGCTGTGAGAACTTCTTCGGTCATTTGAAAAGTGAAAGTCTCAAACTGCATGACTTTCCAAAGACAAACAATGATCTGATACAAATGGTTGAACGGTACATTCACTTCTATAACTATGAAAGACCTCAGAGAAAACTAAAAGGTATGACTCCTGTTGACTTCAGGATGTCATACCTTTCCCGGTTTTTTTTATGACTGTCCCATTTTTGTGGGGCGGTTCATGAAGCGCCTTTTCATTAACTGTTATCTGTTTCTGTCCCCCGGATCATCCGCATTCAGTTTTCCCTCAAGGAAATGTTTCCGGCAGAGGGCAATATATTCATCATTTGCACCGAGCATGATCTGTGCACCGGAACGGACAATGCCGCGGGCGTTGTACCGGGCATTGCAGGTTGCTTTTTTGCCGCACCAGCAGATTGTTTTGACTTCATGGATTACGTCCGCAAGTTCCATCATCCTGCGGCTTCCTTCAAAGAAGTGAAGCTGAAAATCAGTCCGCAGTCCGTATGTGATTACGGGAACGTCAAGATCATCGGCGATATGGGCAAGGAAATCACACTGTTCAGGTTCCGCAAACTGAATTTCATCGATGATGACGCAGTCGTATGCGGCGATCTCTTCTTCCGGCATTGCGCAGACATCCGTCAGAAGCAGGCACTCTCTCTGCAGGCCGATTCTCGAGCGGATGATGTTTTTTCCGTCTCTTGTGTCAATGTTGGTTTTTGCCAGAAGAACTTTCTGTCCTCTTTCCCGGTAATTGTATTCCGCCATCAGGGCATTGGCACTTTTTGAAGAGCCCATCGCCCCGTAATAAAAATATAGTTTTGCCATAATGTTTTCTCCGAACAAATAAATTATAAACCACAAAACAGCAGGATCATGTATGATACGTGTATGTCAGAAGTAAAAATACTGGACTACATACAGGATCACTTCCGAAGCAGGGCGATGGACCTGATTATGCTCGGATTCACGAATTTCGGTGTCATATTCATGGGAATGGTCTTTGCATATGCTCTTCTTTATTATGATGACCGGCTCCGTGTGATATTATGCCTGGGTGCGGCGACCGTTCTGAAGGTCCTGATTACAGATCTGCTGATGAAGCCTTTTTCCGACAGGGACAGACCGTTTGTGAAAACGGGAAGGGAACCCGTCGGAAGAAAGCCGCAGGATCAGTCGTTTCCCAGCGGCCATACCTCGGGCAGCTTTGCGATCCTGACGGCATGGTATCTGATGGGAATGCCGTATATTCCGGTTCTTGCAGTGACTGCATTCTGCATATCCGTATCAAGGATGTATCTGTATGTTCACTGGCCTACGGATGTGCTGGCAGGTTATGCTGTGGGGATTCTGAGCGGCTGGCTGGCATATGTGATAGTGTTTTGAGGAGGTTCGTATGAAAAAAGCGGTATTTGCGAGTGATTTCGACAGGACATTGTACTTTTATTCCAGAGACCCCCAGATTACTGAGGAAGATATTTACGCTGTAAGGAAGTTTCAGAGAAACGGATTTCTTTTCGGACTGAATACGGGAAGATCATTTAAAACTGTTCCGCCGGCACTGAACGGTGCTGTTGAGCCTGATTTTTATGCGACGTGTTCCGGTGCCTATATTCTGGACAAGGATCTGAAGCAGATTCACAAAGAAGTCATGGACAGAGACCTGTTTATTGAACTGTGCAGAGAGTACAGGGATTCCGGGGTGCTGATTGTCCATGCATGTGATGAAACGTGGCTGAATGCCCCGGGCTTCGTTACTTCCAGGCATTTTGATTATCCGGAGGAGATTGAAGGGGATGTAAACGGAGTCTCGGTGAGGACCGACGAAGCGTTTGAACTTGCAGAGAAAGTCAGGAAAAAATACGGGGATCTTGTTTCGGTGTTCCCCAACCGCAACGTGCTGGATATCACGGTGCACGGATGTTCCAAGGGTTCCTCGATTGCCGTACTGAAAGAGTATTATCATGCGGATATTATCTTTGCGGCCGGTGACGACTGGAATGATATTCCCCAGATCAGAGCGGCTGATGTCGGGTTTGCATTTACATGGTCTGACGAAGAAATCAGGAAAAGTGCGGCATATGTCGTTGACAGTCTGAAGCAGGCACTTGATATTGCAGAAAGAATTGCCTCAGAATCAGCGAAATAATTGCATTTTATCTGATGCATGTTAAAATGAGACCGCATGCAATGACGGAGAAGGATGACAGAATACTTTTTCAGAGAGCTGCCGGTCGGTGAAAGGCAGTAAAAGAAAGCTGTCTGGTAAGAACTCCCGAGCTGACCGCTGATCAGCGTTAACGATTATAATGAGGTGCCGCAGGGCACGAATCAGGGTGGTACCACGAAGCTTACGCTCTCGTCCCTTGCACAGGATGAGAGTTTTTATTTACAGGAGAGGAAAATATGACAGATCAGATCAATCCCATTGAAGAACTGCAGAAGAAGGCAGCCGAACGCAGGGAGGAAGTAAAGGAAAAAGCCGAAAAGAAGGCGGCACAGATTGAACAGCGTCTTCTGAATGACCAGCAGATTGCACGCCGTCAGAAGATGGAGGCACTGCGCGCACAGGGCATCGATCCCTTCGGACACGCTTTTGAAAGAACACACAGAAGCGGGCAGATCCGCGCTGATTACGGCGGAAAGACAGCGGAGGAACTGGATGCGCTGAATGCGGAGGTTTCTGTGGCGGGACGCATTATGTCCAAGAGAAGAATGGGCAAGCTCGGCTTTATGCACATTCTGGACAGGGAAGGACGTCTGCAGGTTGTTGTAAACAAGCGTATTGTAGGTGATGACGTATATGAGATTTTCAAGGCCGGGGATATCGGTGATATTGTCGGAATCAAAGGCCGTGTAATCAAAACACAGACAGGAGAGCTTTCCGTTGAATGTCATGAGTATACACATCTGTCCAAGGCACTGAGGCCGCTTCCCGAAAAATTCCACGGTCTGACAGACAAGGAAGAGAGATACAGAAGAAGATACCTGGATCTGATCATGAATGATCAGAGCAGGGAGATTGCAATTCTCAGGCCCCGTATTATCCGCGCAATCCAGCATTATATGGATTCCCACGGATATATTGAGGTTGAGACACCGATTCTTTCACCGATTCTCGGCGGTGCCAATGCAAGGCCGTTTATTACGCATCACAATGCGCTGGACAGGGATTTCTATCTGCGTATTGCGACAGAACTGAACCTGAAGAGACTTCTGGTCGGCGGTCTGGAAGGTGTTTACGAAATCGGCCGTATCTTCAGAAATGAAGGAATGGACCTCAAGCACAATCCGGAATTCACTACGATGGAAGCATACTGCGCCTACAGTGATCTGCAGGGCATGATGAAAATGAACGAGGAACTGTTTGAGTCCGTTGCACTGGAAGTGTTCGGAAAGACAGATTTCAGCTTCATGGGACAGCAGGTTTCCCTGAAGGCGCCGTTCAAGAGATGGAATATGGTTGATGCCGTACAGGAAGTTACGGGTGTTGATTTCCATCAGCCGATGAGTGTGGAAGAAGCACTCAGGCTTGCTGAAGAACACAACGTGGAAGTGGCGCCGCACCAGCATACCGTCGGCAATATCATTTCCCTGTTCTTTGATGAATTCTGCGAAGAAAAGATCGTTCAGCCGACATTTGTCTACGGGCATCCGGTTGAAATATCCCCGCTGGCCAAGCTGGATGACAATGATCCCAGATTTACGCAGAGATTTGAACTTCTGATCTGCGGATGTGAATTCGACAATGCATTCACGGAACTGAATGATCCGATCGATCAGAGAAAGAGATTCGAGATGCAGCTGGCTGCCAAGGAACTCGGTGATGATGAAGCAAATGAAATGGACGAAGACTACATTGAGGCTCTGGAATTCGGCATGCCTCCTGCAGGAGGTATCGGATTCGGCATCGACAGACTCTGCATGCTGTTGTGCGGAGTAGATACAATCCGTGAAGTTCTGCTCTTCCCGACAATGAAGCAGCGCGGAGAGTAAATCCCGGAAAAACCATTGAAAAATGGTCAAAATGAATGGATTTGACGGGTTATGACGGGTTATATAAGCGGAATTTTGTACAATCCGCAAGGCGATTTACCCCCGCTTACCCCCAACTTACCCCCAAATTATGAAGATTTATTACGTTCACTGAAGACTTACGGAACGAATATTAGCAACAAGAGCTCCTGAAACATCAGGAGCTTTTCTCTTACTACATTACATATCGCTGACGGGTACCGGTGGTA
>JAILGV010000121.1 GCA_024696355.1 Solobacterium sp. | reverse complement strand
ATGGCGCCTCTAACAGGACTCGAACCTGTGACACCCTGGTTAACAGCCAAGTGCTCTACCGACTGAGCTATGGAGGCGTGCTCAAACATAATACATTACTTGATAAAATTATGCAATCTTTTTTTGATATATTTTTACCCGGAAATGACTGTTATCTTCTTTGAAATTACTGCCGAAGCTTTCTTAAGTACAGCAGAAAAAAAGCTGCATGGGATTTCTCCGCCGCAGCATTTTTCATCTACTCTTCCGTAATTTTCTGCAGATCGTTGTAGTTGATGTCTGTCGGAGTTTCTCTTCCGAACAGCATGATCAGTACGCTGGCAATCTGTGTCTGATCGTTCATTGCACTGACTTTTCCTTCCATGCCGGAGAACGGTCCTGTCATAATTCTGACTTCATCGCCGACCTGGAATTCAACAACAACCTTCTTGTCGCTCTGGCCCATTCTTCTGAGAATGGATTCCATCTCCACGGGAGATACCGGGAACGGCTTTGCACCGCCGCCTGATGAACCGATAAATCCTGTTACACCGGGCGTATTACGGACAACATACCATGCTTCATCGGTCATCTTCATTTCCACAAAGATGTAGCCGGGGAACATGTTCTTCATTTTTTCAATCTGCTTGCCGTTCTTGATTTCAATTTCAGGTTCTTCGGCAACCAGAATTCTGAACAGACTGTCCTGAATACCCATTGATTCGACACGCTTTTCGAGATTTTCCTTAACACGGTTCTCATGTCCCGAATATGTATTGACTACATACCAGCGCTTCTGATGCTCGTCATCGATAACAGGGTTGATTTCCTTGTTCTCAGCCATATTTTACGCTCCGATTCCCACTGCTCTGAGCAGTACTGCAACGCCGAAGTCACAGAGTACAAAGAATAATGCAAAGAATACTGTGAAAATCAGCACCTCTGCTGTATTGTCAAGTGTATCTTTTCTCTTTGGCCAGCGGACTCTTTTCGCTTCCTTCTGAATGCCGCTCCAGCTGAATGTCTTATCCATATTGTGAAGCCTCCTATCTTGTCTCCTTATGGAGTGTTTTCTTTCCGCATTTTGCACAGTACTTCATCAGTTCAAGACGCTTAGTACTGTTTTTTCTTGCTGTCGTCGTGTAGTTTCTTGAAAGGCACACCGTACAGGCAAGAATCACCTTGTCTTTTGCCATAATGAAAAACTCCCTGAATGCCTAATAAATGTAGCACAACGATATCAGCACCGTCAATGAAACAATGTCTTTAATTTAGTGATAATTCTGTGTAAATATCATGTATTTCTGAATTCTTCCGGTTCACAGGGCTCTGACAGGAGTTTATACCTTCCGTCCTCCCATTCAAACTTCATGATTCCGCCGTTGGGAACAGCAAAGCCTTCCTTTCCGGACCGTTTGTGTGCAAGCCGGAATTCCAACATATCAATGCCGAACAGATGCCTCATCAGATGCAGGCAGAAATTTCCGTGCGATACAATCAGAACGTTGTCACGATCCCTGCATTCTGCCAGTATCCTGTTCAGCGTCCTGTCGATTCTCTCATCCATGGAATCGTTGTCATCACCGCCAAGATCTTTCCAGGACTGAAAAGAGCCGTGCCGTCTGTCGATTTCCTCTCTGTGGTCATCAATGCTCTCTCCGTCCATGGAACCGTAATGAAACTCCTTGAGTCCCTTCATATGCTTTGCCTTTACGTTATGGCATTCCAGAATGATGTCCGCTGTATCAACAGCCCGCTCGCTGCTGGAACAGAATGCCTTGTCAAAAGGAATGCTGCGCAGCGCTTCCTTTGCCCTGCGGGCATCATTGATTCCCTTTTCCGTCAGGGGAGAATCGCAGCTCCCCTGAATTATTCTTCTTAAATTAAATTCTGTCTGGCCATGCCTGACGTAGTAAAATGTCACTTTCATTGTTATTCCTCACGAACGCGCTTATCATATCACAACAATGCATCTTTCCTGTCCTTGACAGTATTTTTTGATCACATTAATCTGATTCTGGAGGTTCTGAACATGAATTTATTTGATATAGTCGGCCCTGTGATGGTAGGACCCTCCAGTTCTCATACAGCAGGTGCAGTCAAAATCGGTCTGACAGCGCGCAGACTGCTGGATGATGAAATAAAGGAAGCAGTTATTGACTTCCACGGAAGCTTTCTTTCCACCGGAAAGGGACACGGTACGGACAAAGCCGTCGTTGCCGGACTGGCCGGCATGGCCGTTGACGATCCCGAAATCCCTGATTCGTTTGAAGCTGCGGAGAAAAAAGGAATATCGTTTACCTTCGGCTCCGTTGATCTCGGTGATGACGCGCATCCCAATTCCGTACGGATTTCTCTGAAGGGAACCGGCGGGAAGACGCTGGAAATGACTGCCGCAAGCATCGGCGGCGGACAGATTCAGGTTCAGGAGATAGACGGACTGAAAGCGGTCTTTTCCGGGGATCATCCGACACTGATCGTGCAGAACGATGATACGCCGGGTGTTATCGCCGATGTTGCCCTGACGCTTTCCTCAAACAATATCAACATTGCCACGCTGCAGCTGACCCGCGACTCACGCGGAGGAAAGGCTGCCGCAGTTATAGAAACCGATCAGGAAATACCGGAAGACGCCATGTACTGGCTGGCGCATCAGGACGGTGTGCAGAAAGTCACCTATCTCAGTCTTAAGGAGAATTAATTATGTACTCATCTCTCGAAAAAATCCTGAGAAGGGCAGAAGAGCAGAATGTTCCGTTCTGGAAGGCGGTTCAGCTTCATGACTGCCGCGAATCTGACATTACCGAGGAACAGTCCTTTGAACGCATGCGTTCCATGTACCGGGCAATGCTTGAATCTGACAGAAATTACGATCCTGCATTAAAATCAGCCAGCGGCCTTGTCGGCGGAGAAGCCGAAAAGCTGCACAGGGCACGCGAAGAAGGAAAGCTGATTGTCGGAAACCTGATCGCATCCGTTATGGAAAAATCTCTCAGAGTTGCCGAATCCAATGCCTGCATGCGGAGAATTGTAGCGGCACCGACTGCCGGAAGCTGCGGTGTTGTGCCGGCAGTACTGATTTCCGTACAGGATGAACTGCAGATACCGGAGGATAAGATGGTGGAGGCGCTTTATGTCGCCGCCGGAATCGGAGGCGTCATTGCAAGGCGTGCATCTCTGTCCGGCGCGGCCGGAGGATGTCAGGCGGAAATCGGAAGCGCAAGTGCCATGGCTGCAGGTGCGCTTGCATATCTTCTCGGCGCAGATGCGCAGACAGTCACCGATGCGGCCGCCCTTGCGCTCAAAAGTCTTCTCGGGCTTGCCTGTGATCCGGTTGCCGGACTTGTGGAAATTCCCTGCGTCAAACGGAATGTCATCGGTGCCGTCAATGCCGTGACAAGTGCGGAGATGGCTGTCTCAGGCATCCGTTCCAAAATACCTGCCGACCAGGTGATCGATGCCATGGGAAGCATCGGGAAGCGCATGCCGGAAGAAATCCGCGAAACCGCAAAAGGCGGTCTGGCTGTTACACCCGAGGCGCAGGCTATTGCCGCAAAAATCAGAATGTAAAATTCGATAACTTAAGTCAAGTGGAAATCCTCAAAGAATGAGGTTTTCCGCTTTTTATGGAAAGGCCATGACGAAAACAGGAGAACCTCTCCCAATTTGTCTTCGAATGATCTATAATTCGCTTAGGAACGGTATAATTCGCCGCTCTTAGACAGCGCATAGATTATTGTCAGTAACTTATGCGCCGCAGCGATATTGGCAGCTTTGGATTTCAGGGGTGAAATGGACTGCTGCCTTTTCTT
>JAILGV010000120.1 GCA_024696355.1 Solobacterium sp. | reverse complement strand
CTCCGAGAATACCTTCCTTCACGGAAGATTCTTCGAAACCGATACTCCCGCCGTGGGATATCCTGCTTGAGAATGTCGTATCACCGTTGACGTCAATCTGCTTGTAGGCACTGGTTGAGTGATTGCTGCTCTTGTATGCATAGATCTCATGACTTCCTTCAATCACTTCCGCAAGAGCCGTAAACGAATCACCGTTCTTAACCGTCCCCAGATTATGATCATCGACATAGATATCCATGTCATATGTATTGAACAGAAGATTGCTTTCTGATTTCACATCCACATACAGCCTGACCAGTCTTCTGCATGTCAGCCTGATCTCCTCGTCAGGAGAAATACTCTTACCCTCCTGAACACTCTGCTCTGTGACAATAATCTTTTCAGGCGCCCAGCCTTCATACTGATCTGCATCGGTAACGATATTATCAGCTCCGCATTCCTGCAGTGCCTTCACTGCCTCCTCCACCGGCATATTCACTACACTGACAGGCTTTATCTTTGTTTTTGAACTGCTGCCGGACTGCCCGCAGGCAGAAAGCGGCACCAGAAGAAAGACAAATACAATAAAACAAATGATTCTTTTCATTACACATATACCGGAGAAGCATCTCCGGCACTCCTTTCCCTGAATCCAACATAACAGCGTTCCCCGGGGAACAGTCCACCGGGAAATACATCATTTATGCATGAAATAACAGATATTTGTAAATCAATATGGTATCAATCGGCTATGATCGTTAATCCGGACCATATATTTTTGATATAATTCTGATTAAGTAATTACAGGGAGAACTGTCATATGGCACTGATCAAATGCTCCGAATGCGGGAAAGAATTCTCGGAATACGCGAAAGCATGTCCGAACTGCGGATGTCCCGCCGATATCACACTCCGGAAAATCAGAGATACAAAACCGGTGATTCCGGAAGAGCGGCCGGACTTTCCCTATACCGAAAAACCTCTGAAAGAATCACAGGAAAGTTCTAAAAAGATCAGGTGGCTGCTTGTCGGCTGTATCATTGCATTAATTCTGAGTGCGATCCTGGGCATTGCTTATTTCAGCGGTGCATTCAAAGAAAAACAGGCTGTAACATATATCGGCTCAAGAACCGTGGACTATGATGCGGCGAATGCGCAGCACAGGGTCTTCTGGGATTTTCAGGATCAGAACAACCAGTCCATGACTGCAGATGCTGATATTCATATCGTCATTACAAACAAAAAAGGTGAAGTGGTTTACGACAAGGTTACAAGCGTCGATGAATCGTACTACACAACCTGGACAAACAAATTCAAGGATGAAGCATACCTTGCCGGATGCATTTACATCCCGGACAGTGAGCTGAAAAAAGGCTCCTCCACCGAAGGCACACTGACAATTTCCGCTTATGTTGCCGCAAATGACATATCATTTGATGAACATACGATCAATGTCATGAATCTTCCCGTGAAGGACTTCCGTTTCTCACTGAAGGACCCCCTTCCGCAGAGCATCAATTATTATGATTTCCGCGGCAGCGTAAAAACAACCGTGTCACTGACGGATGTCTCCTGGGACTGGGTCTACTATGACTACAACGACTCAGTCACTCTGACGCTTCATCTCAGAACAACAATGGACTACAACAGGGACGGTGCCGGCACAGCCGACTACAGCTATGTTTCCTACAGTATTTATGATTCCTCCGGAATGATTGTTGATGCCGGCGACCATATCATCGAGAAGTCAAAAGTCGGTGATACGATCGTAACCGACCAGATCGTATTCGATCTTTCCCTCGATGATTCATATACGATCGAATTTGCAGACAAGCACTGACAGAGAAAAGCAGAAACTGCGGCATAACCGCAGTTTCTTTTACTCATACATACTTTCTTATGACATAGCACAGAACACCGGACAGAAACAGCGTCCACATGATGTCCAGCTGTCTGAACGTCTTTTCTGCATCCGGCCTGTCTGCCGTATCCGGCACAGCCGGTCTGTCCCATGTGTTGACGATGATGAAGGAATGCCCTTCGGAAGTCACCTTCGCGCTGTATCCGGCAGGCACATCCTTCTCCCTGACGGTAAAGACCGTTCCCTTTTCTGCCGCCCAGGAA
>JAILGV010000118.1 GCA_024696355.1 Solobacterium sp. | reverse complement strand
TTTTGCATTCTCCGCAGCCTGGGAAATGCCGAGGCCGAGAATGACAAGGTTGCCGATCAGAAAGAACGTGATCATCAGAAGCAGACTCTTGGTCGGCTTCCTTGTGATATATCTGTATGCACGCTGAAAAGCATTCATATTTAAAACTGCCTCCTTATTATTGTCACGTCTTACGGACCGGGTGTCGGTGTCGGCGGTGCCGGATTGTACCTGACGGCAATCTTGGAACCGGACTTAATGATCTGCTGGAATATATCACCTGTTTTGTGTATGCTTCCTTCTGCAGTTATTTCAACATTGTCAACCGAACCGTCCGTAACCGGTTCATATGTACAGCTCATCTGATACGAAGAGCAGAAACTCTGGATCGCGCTGAGTGATGCGACGTCATCGCCGGTAAGAACAACATCTGCCGGTGTGGGAACCGGTGTCGGCGTCGGAACGGTGCACGCACCTGTGGATACCTGATAGCCGATGCGGCTGTACAGGTTCAGAGGTCTTTCACATCCGGAGGAATAGCTGAAACTGCCGTCGGAATCCTCCGTGCCGTATTCACATGCATAATTGATAATTGAACCCGGGACGGGGAATTCGTCCGAGCATGTTCTGGTCGCAAATGCACCGTATTCTCCGGCCTGAATACTCGCACCTTTGAAATTGGCATCATCCACCCACTTCTTCAGTTCAAGATAATCCTTGCCGAGCCACTGCCGGGAGTTTGTCTCCATGACCGGCAGATACAGTGAGATCTTCAGTTCCAGAACGGCACCGCTCTCAACGATCGTTCCCGGAGTAATGGACTGCGCAATGACGGAACCGTAAGGCGCTTCATTGTAAACAGTTGTCGGAACGATAACGACGGAATTGCGGCTGTTGCTCTGCCATGCCTCAAGCTGTTCGGCGCTGTAGCCGACAAGCTGGGGAATGGATACGCCTTTGCCCCTGGATACAACAACCGTCACATAATCGCCCTGCTTCACGGCTGTGCCGGAGGAAGGTGTCTGGGAAATAATGTATCCCGCCTGAACGGAATCAGAGAACTGTTCCTGTTTCTGGATTGATACCTTTTTGTTGGAAGCCCACTGCTCGGCTTCCGCGAGCGTCTTATTGCGGAAATCCTCAACCGTGACCTGACCGACGGGTGCCTCGCCCTTGGAACAGACGATGCTCAGTGTTGTGCCTCTTGTGAAATCAGATTCACTGACATTCTTCAGGTCATAGGAAATGACATTTCCGTTTTCCACGGTTGTGCTGTACTGTGTTGTGATCTTTGTCTTCAGAAGCTGGTTTTCATCCTTCCATTCCTGCAGTTCGGAAAGCGTCATATTCCGGATATCCGGGAAATCAATTTTTTCATCCGGGTCCGGTCCCTTTGAAACTGTCAGGGTGATGGGTGTATCTGCCTTGATCTTCTTTCCCGCCGAAACGGTCTGGCTGATGATCGTGTCATCAGGATACTCAAGGCTGTATTCTTCAACGGTCGCGATGGAGGTATTGGCAATTTTGTTCTGTCTTGCCCAGCTGCTGACTTCGCTGATGCTCTTTCCCGCAAATTCCGGCATGGTGATTTTCGGTGCGAAGCCGAACCAGTAAATCAGACCCGCTGCCAGAAGTGCAAGAACAGCTATGACAGCAATGCCGGTCTTTGACAGAGTTCTCTGCGGCTTTTCGATTCTGTGAAAAGTTTCCTGCGTAAAACTCGCAGGACGGCCGGAGTCTTCCTCTTCCTCCTGAGGTACAGCCGCAGGTTCTTCCCGTGTGACTGCCGCAGGCTCTTCCTTTATTGTTTCCGAAGGGGTTTCTTTCGCTTCGGGAATTGCAAAATCATCTTCCGCATCAGTCCGTTTTTCGATCGGTCTGTAATCATCAATCGTCCTGATTCTGTCAACTTTTCCCTGATTTTTTGCCTCAACCTGTTCGGATAATGCGCTTAGAAAGTCTTTCTTTTTTGTCATATTTTTGTCCTGATACGTACTAATCATATCCTGTTGCGGACACCATTTCAATTTCTGAATGCCGCACGGAAAAATCTTAAGATTTGTTGATAAATCAACTTTGCCGGAAGCCCATACAGACGAAGAACCGGCGTCAGCCGGTTCAGTCTTCTGATTTCAGTTCGAAGATCATGTCTCTCAGTTCAGCCGCTCTTTCAAAGTCAAGCGATCTGGCGGCTTCCTTCATCTCCGCCTCCATGTTGGCAATCAGACGCGCCTTGTCCTTTTTGCCGAGCTTTGCCTTCTTTTTCATGTATTTTGCGGCCATTTCCTTTGTTTCTTTGCCGTGGATCGCATCCTCGACATTTTTGACAACGGTATGCGGCGTGATGCCGTGATCTTTGTTGAAGGCATCCTGGATGCTTCTGCGGCGGTTTGTCTCATCAATGGCGGTCTTCATGGAGTCAGTGATCACATCCGCATACATGATGACCTCACCATGTTCATTTCTGGCCGCTCTTCCGATTGTCTGGATGAGAGATCTCTGTGATCTCAGGAAGCCTTCCTTGTCTGCGTCAAGAATGCAGACAAGTGAAACTTCGGGGATATCCAGACCTTCCCTGAGCAGGTTGATTCCCACGATCACATCCACTTTTCCGAGCCTGAGCTGACGGATGATCTCCGTCCTTTCAAGTGTTTTTGTCTCGTGGTGCAGATAGGCAACCTTGTAGCTTCTCTCTTTCAGATAATCCGTCAGATCCTCTGCCATCCGTACCGTCAGGGTCGTAATCAGCGCTCTTTCCCCTGCCGCGATTCTTCTGTCCAGCTGCTCGCAGATGTCATCAATCTGCCCTTTTGTCGGCTTTACGGTGATCACGGGATCAAGCAGTCCGGTCGGGCGGATGATCTGTTCCACTACATGATGACCGACATGGTCCAGTTCATAATCTCCGGGCGTTGCCGAACAGTAAATGACCTGATTGATCATGCTTTCAAACTCATCGAAGCGCATCGGCCTGTTGTCAAGTGCCGTCGGAAGACGGAAGCCGTATTCCACAAGCACCTCCTTGCGCTGTCTGTCGCCGTTGTACATACCCCTGATCTGGGGCAGGGAAACATGCGATTCATCGACGATGAGCAGGAAATCTTCCGGAAAGTAATCAAACAGGTTCCAGGGTCTCTGGCCCGGGACCCTGCCGTCGATATGCATCGAATAGTTCTCAATTCCCGAACAGTATCCGTTTTCCCTGAGTGCCTCAAGATCAAATCTTGTCCGCTGTTCCAGACGCTCTGCCTCCAGCAGTTTTCCGTTGTCACGGAAGTACTTCAGGCGTTCCTCAAGCTCCGCCTCAATGGCATCGCATGCCCGCATCATGGCATCATGGCTTCTGGCATATCCGCTGGCAGGAAAAATATTATAAAAGGCATATGCCTGGATCATCTTTCCGGTCAGAGGATCAACTTCGAGAATGCGCTCAATTTCATCGCCGAACATTTCGATGCGGATATTGAACTGGTCGGTCCATGAAGGCGTCAGTTCAATGACGTCACCTCTGACACGGATCGTCCCTCTCTGCTGGTCCATATCGTTTCTTGTGAACTGAAGATCAATAAACTTTCTCAGCAGCGCATTCCTGTCATATGTTTCACCGACTCTGATCGTCATGAACATATTTCTGTACTGCACCGGATCGGAAGCCGCATAAATGCAGGCAACCGACGCGACAACGATCGTATCCCTTCTTTCCGAAAGAGAATTGATCGCGGATTCCCTGAACATATCCAGCTCTTCATTGATCGCAGCCGTCTTCTCGATATACATGTCATTTTTCGGCATGTACGCTTCCGGCTGATAATAATCAAAATTCGATACAAAGAATTCCACGCGGTTATGCGGGAACAGTTCCTTGAACTCGCTGTACAGCTGTCCCGCAAGTGTCTTGTTGTGTGAAAAAACAAGCGTCGGCCGGTTCACCCTGGCAATGACATTGGCCATGGTAAATGTCTTTCCGGTGCCGGTGGCACCTTCCAGAACCTGTTCTTTTTTCCCCGCCTCAAGACCTTCAACCAGACGGTCAATCGCCTCAGGCTGGTCGCCGGTTGGTTTAAAGGGTGATATCAGTTCGAATTTATCAGCCATTCAGAATCTCCGCTGCTTTCTTCATCTGCAGATCATGTTCATCGCTTGTGTTCCAGTCGAGCACAACCGCTGAAATCAGTGCATTATATACTGCCGCATCCAGAATCTCTGATTCCTCTGCGCCGCAGTCTGCTTCAAATTTCTTCAGACTTTCCAGTGTCTGCTGAGAGAAGTATCCGTCTGTCCTTCCGGGTTCATATCCCAGATAATCCAGACAGAGCTGTGCCGTTGCCGTATAATCGCTGACCGTATCCGGTTCAGCCGTTTCATCTTCCTCCATCGCCGTGTAGCTCCTGTAGAGAATCTCATGATTCATCACAGGAACATCCGGCTCGATGCCTGTTTCATTGATCCAGACACCGTTCGGGGACATCCATTTACTGTCGGTGTACTTGATGCCGCTGCCGTCATTGAAGAGCTTTGTGATCTGTACCGTGCCTTTGCCGTAAGTTGTGTTTCCGACGACGGTAACATCATCACGCTGTTCCTTCATAGCCATGGTAAATGCTTCAGCCGCACTGGCCGTATTTTCACTTACCAGAATCACAACCGGTGAAAAACTGTATTCCGCTCCGGACTTTGTTGCGGTTTCCGTCTTTGTGCCGTCCGAATATTCCCTGGTAATAAATACGGTATCGGCCGGCAGGAATGAACACATTACTTCCTGAAGCGCATCCAGATATCCGCCGCCGTTGAGCCGCAGGTCAATGATCAGCTTCTTCACGCCGGCATCGCTGAATTCCTGAAGATACTGCGCCACTTCTTTTCCGGTTGTTGTGCCGAACTGCTCGATCTCAAGAAGACCGTACCCGTCTTCCGTCACATCGCCCTCCACCGTCATGGCAACCTGTCCCCTTGTAATGGTCAGCGTCATGACTTTGCTTTCGCGGATAAATGTAACGTTGACGTCCGTACCTTCCTCACCCTGCACAAGTTCCTTGATGCCGGCAGCGTCCATATCGTCCACGACCGTACCGTCCACGGCATGAATAATATCGCCTGCCCTGACACCTGCACGTTCGGCAGGAGAATCACGGAATACTCTTGTGATAATATGAAGGCCGTCCTCGGGGCTGGTGAACTGCACGCCGATGCCGACAAAGTTCCTGTTGATCGACTGCGTGAAGTTCTCAATTTCCTCGGCGGACATATAGGAGGTATGAATGTCCTCCTCATTTTTCGTCATGCCGTAAAGCGCCTGATCCGTCAGTCTGGTTCCGATGCCGTCGATTGAATCCGCAAAGAACCAGTCATCCGACATAATTGACAGAATCTGTTCGTATTTTGCTTTGGAACTGCCGACAAAAACACTGCTTACGCCGCCTTTGAGCATCTTAATATAGGGAACCGGCAGAAAACTGCCGAACAACCATCCGAAGGCAAACATCAAAACCGCCAGTACCGCCAGCCAGGTTTTCAGCCTGCGGTTCTGCTTTCTGATTCTTCGGTTTTCCCCTGCCTGTTCGTCAGCCAGTCTCCTGATTTTTCCGGTATTCAGAATATCAAGTCCCATATCCTGGGGAGGTAATTTTTTCTCTTCACTCATAATGTATATATTGTACTACCTCTTTACTAAAGAAACAGAAAAAATGCAGAGGCTTTTGCGGCTGATATAATGATTAAAAACAACCAGGAGTGCTTATGAAAAAACTCAGACTGATCACAGTGCCGGCAGCGGCGGTCATGATGATGCTTGCCGGATGCGCAGCTGCGGAAAAACCGGAGGAAAGCGGTTATGTGCCGCAGCTTTATGAAGAAGCCGAAAAAGAACTCTGCGGCGAGACATGGATCATCAATCCGGAAAAAAACCGCAGTCCTCAGGATATGGAAAGACGGAAGGAGGAAATGGTTTATTTCAGCCTCAGCCAGCCGGAAGACATTTCCCCGGAGGATGCAGAAAAGGCTGCCGGTACAATTCTGAACCGGCTCTCCCTTTTCAGCGGAGGCAGTGAATTCTTTATTTCACTCTATGACGACACCGCCGGCACAGCAGTGCATCAGGACGGAAATGTTCCGGAAAAGATTGATGTCTGGTACGATGCTTCACTGTTTAAAAACGAAGATGCTTCGAAGCTGGTCAGGTACCGGATCAGCCGGCCGATGAATCTCTTCCTGTATGAGTATTCCGACGGTTCCGTCATAAACAACGGCATTCCCCTATCCAGAGATGCCATTGCGGAAATCAAAGCCGGCAGCGGTTCATCACAGGGAATTGACGCATCTGACTTCGGCACTTCAGAAGACAGACTGTGCTGGCTGAAAATCACCCTGACAACAGAATTCACTTCCGCAAACAGTGACTTTCTGGAAGCCTGCGGAAACCGGCTGATCCTGCTTCAGGATGTCGACACCGGCGGATCCTTTGCCGGCATGCATCTGGTCAGGGCATCCGGAAATGAATGGTATGCAGTTTTCGAAGATGATGATACGCCGGCTGATCAGCAGCTGATTCTCTATAATTACACACATGCGCCGACCGCTTCCGCATACTATGTTTCGGATACCCGTGAGCCTGCAGACTGGCTTGCACCGGAAAAGGACAGCACTCACCTGCAGACAGTGCACAGTGATATTGCCGGTGACAGAGTCCGGCTTTACATCACGGCGGGAGATCAGAATCCGAATGATGAAGAATGGCAGGACATGATCGGAAAACTGCGTACGCGGCTCGATCTCATCGGCATCCCGTACAGCATCGGCACGTCCGTTCTTTCCGACAGGGCGCTGTATATTGACACTCCCTTCTCATCACGCAGCGGACTTCCTGTTTTTCAGCTTCTCTGCACGGGCGGGGACATGTTTCTGGCAGCGACCACACAGTCCTGGCTGAAGTTTGACGAACCGGGCAAAGTACGCACCGAGATCGTGACTGACGGGGATACAATTGCCGGTCTGCGCATTGATATTTCCGATAACGGTATTCTGAAACTCTTTAATGAATCATCGGACGGGTTGCGTCTGGGCGGGCAGGTTATTTTTCTGACGGACTATAAATGCATGTACTTTGAGTCAGCGCTTGAAGGTCCGGTACGTGACGGGAAATTATTCATGACCCTCTGCCCGGAACGCAGCGGAATCGGAAACAGTTACAAGAACGACGGCTGGTTCTATGAGCTGACTGCGGAAGTTATTGAGAATCCCCTGACATTCACTCCCGAATGGTCATACGGGATATACAGTGAAAGCGGAGACAACATCACCGACACCGACAGGTTCAATGTCAGGTAACAGGAGGATCTGATATGGAATTCCATTACAATGCCTTTATATCGTACCGGCATGCCGAGCTTGACAGCAAAGTAGCCGAAGATGTCCAGAAACAGCTGGAACGTTATCATATCCCCGGGGCTGTTCAGAAAGAAACAGGCATCCGCCGCATCAACAGGATCTTCCGTGACAAGTCCGAGCTTCCCCTGACAAGCGACCTCAATGAAGACATTCTCAATGCCCTGCGTGATGCCGATTACCTCATTCTGATCTGTTCCCCGCGCACAAAAGAATCCCTCTGGGTAAGGAAGGAAGTGGAAACATTCCTTGAAACACACGGCAATGAACGGGTTCTTACCGTACTTGCCGAAGGAGAGCCCGGGGATGTCATTCCCTCCGTACTGCTTCAGAAAACAATCGAAACGGTTGCTCCGGACGGGCAGACCGCCTCTGCAGTCATTCAGCTGGAGCCGCTGTCATGTGACTACCGGATCGGTTTCCGCAGGGCAAGGCAGACAGAAATCCCGCGTCTGGCCGCTGCTCTGATCGGATGCCGTTATGATGAGCTGATCCGCCGGCAGAGACAGTATCAGATCAGGATCCGGACTGCGGCTGCCGCACTGATGGCCGCCGCTGCCGCATGGCTGTTCTGGTCCAATATACAGATCAGAAAGAATCTCAATGCCTCACTGATCAGCCAGTCACGCTATCTGGCCGCAGAAAGCACCAATGCCCTGAACAACTA
>JAILGV010000104.1 GCA_024696355.1 Solobacterium sp. | reverse complement strand
GGAGTCGAACCCGTGTCCAAGAGTAGTCCCACATTCGGACGTCTACAGTTTAGCCCGCCGTTTGGTAAGACAGAAGACATGCCGGTGAGCCCACCGTCTTCTGAATTTTCCTCTGAATTGTCAGGATCACCTTAGAGGAATCAGGGTCTCCTTATCCGTTTTAATACACAGTCAGTACAGAACGGCTAAAGCACAGACCGGGTCGCTGCGACGCGGTTTTGCGTAACTTAAGCAGCGAAAGCGAAACTATTGTTTCTGTTAGCGTTTAAATTTGGTGGTAATTAGGTTACCAGTCCACTGCAGTCCGAATCAAACATAAACCTGTCGAAACCATGACAGCCCCATATATGATCCGCATCTTCCGATGCATACACACTATAGCACCTGAAGTTTCATAATGCAATCAGTCAACTGTGCATTGATTAGGCATTATAATATTACATAAGAGGTACTTGAAATGAAATATGAAGTATGGGGGCACCGCGGAGCCAGCGGATACGCACCGGAGAATACACTGACTGCTTTTAAAATGGCTGAAGACATGGGCGCTGACGGTATTGAGCTTGATGTACAGATGAGCAAAGACGGTGTGCTTGTTATATGTCATGATGAAACGATAGACCGTACAAGCAGCGGAACAGGATTCATCAAGGATATGACTTTTGAAGAATTAAGGAAATATAATTACAACAAAACACACCCTGAATATGAACATGCCGATATTCCTACTCTTGAGGAAGTGCTTGCACTGGTGAAGCCCGGAAAGATGATTATAAATATCGAACTAAAAACAGGTATTTTCTTCTATCCCGGAATTGAAGAAAAGGTTGTTGCACTGGTAAAGCAGTACGGGATGGAAGACCGTGTGATCTACTCATCATTCAATCATTACAGTGCAAAGCATATCCATGATATCGATCCCGGCGCAAGAACAGCATTCCTGTATGAAGACGGACCAATCGATATGCCTGAATATGCACACAGACACGGCGTAAATGCAATCCACCCCGCCCTGTATAACCTGCAGTATGAAAACATCATGGAAGATGCAGCAAAATACGGACTGGAAGTAAATGTATGGACTGTCAACACAGAAGAATATGTACGCTTCTGCATGATGAAAGGTGTGCACGGAATCATTACAAATTATCCGGATATGGCAAGAAAGGTGACAGGTTATGAGTGAACGCTATCCGTTTTTTACTGAAGAAGAATTTCCCGGGAAAATGGAAGATACTGTAGTGCCGTGGATCAGCAGCAATCTGATCCGTGAGGATATCCGAAGCAAAGACGGCACGCGTCTTGCAACATACAGAGCCGTCAATCCCGCGGA
Source organism: Solobacterium sp. (assembly GCA_024696355.1). GTDB lineage: Bacteria > Bacillota_I > Bacilli_A > Erysipelotrichales > Erysipelotrichaceae > Bulleidia. Next base: position 9,014 of record JAILGV010000104.1, on the reverse strand, counting down.
AAAGGGATCCGTCACTATGATTCACGGATTCTGCGAGTTTACCGGAAAATACCATGAAATGATTTATACCTTCTATCAGATGGGTTACTCCGTATTCTTTCTGGAATTAAGGGGACACGGCTATTCAGAGTGCCATTATCCCGATAACCGGAGAGTTTATGTCGAGACATTTGACCAGTATATTGAAGACGTCGAAGCCTTCTATGACAATATCGTGACCAGATACAGCACTTCTGATTACCGGATTCTGTATGCTCATTCCATGGGCGGTGCCATCAGTATCCTCTATCTCGAAAAGCACCCCGATTCCTTCACAAAAGCCATTCTTTCCTCGCCGATGCTGCAGCTCAATTTCGGCAGTGTGAAGGACTGGCAGGTTCAGATGATTGTAGGTGCAGCCAGACGCGTGCGTCTTGATCAGACCCTGACTCCCGGTGCGAGAGAATGGACGGGCGAATATGAGTTTGAAAAGAGCAACTGCATGTCGAGAAACAGGTACAACTATCACTTCACCCTTCGCCTGAACGATCCCCGCTACCGTACATGGAATTCAACATTCACATGGACCAAAGCAGCAGTGGAAGCGATTGATTCGGCAATCTATTACGCGAAAATCATTTCCATCCCCATCCTCCTGTTCCAGGCCGAAAAAGACCATACCGTTCTTCCCGGCGGGCAGAACAGATTCGCAGAGAGATCCTGGAATACAAAAGTCGTCGTAATTCCCGGCGCAAAGCACGAAATCTACGGCGGAACCGATGAAATCAGACGGATGTATCTTGACGAAATAGACAGATTCATTAACTGACAGCGGATGAAATATCCGCTGTTTTCAAATGAAAAGTCATGCCTGAGCATGACTTATCTGTGAAACTTCATTGCTTTTTCCATTTCCCGTCTGGCATCGCGGAGCTTGTCGCTTTCACGCTTGTCATACAGGTTTTTGCCTTTTGCCAGGGCGATCTCCATCTTCGCCCTTCCGTCCTTCAGATACATCCTTGTCGGAACAAGCGTGTATCCCTTCAGACGCACTTTATCATGAAGCTTGCGGATCTCATACTTGTGCAGAAGCAGCTTTCTGTCTCTCTCCTCATCAACGTTAAAGAAGCTTCCGTATTTATACGGAGAAATATGCATGCCTTTGATCCATGCCTCACCCTTGTGTATTGAGATATAAGCATCCTTGAACTGAACTTTGCCGTCACGGACCGACTTGATCTCTGTTCCGGTCAGCGCAATGCCGCATTCATATTTTTCTTCCAGAAAATAATCATGCGAAGCCCTTCTGTTCAAGGCTACTGTTTTTTCCTTACCGTTTCTTTCTGCCATTCAGATTCCTTCTTCCGGCCGATCTTCCTCTTGTACTGCCGGCCCTGTCCGCTTTTCTTGATGCACGGGAGCGCGTTGCATATTTTTTCTTTGCGGGCACCCGCGTTCTGCCGGGTTTGCCTGTCACTGTGAAACTAATTGTACCAGCCTTTACCGAAGCTCCGAGCACTTTTATCTTCACTTTCTGTCCGATTGAATATCTGGCACCGCTGTATTCTCCGACCAGGCACATCGCATGCTCATCATAGCAGAATTCGTCAGGCAGTGAATATGTCGATACAAAGCCCTCGACAGTATTGTCCATCTGTGCATAGAAGCCGTTTCCGGTTACTGAAGTTATCACTGCATCATACTCTTCACCGATATGATTCAGCATATATTCAGCTTTCTTCATATCCTCAACGTCAAATTCCGCACTCTGGCTTTCTCTTTCACGGATGCTGGACTGCTCACTGTACTCCCGTACCCGCTCCTTGTCCGCTCCGATTTCGGAATAATCATTTTCAAAGATATACTTCCGCAGCATCCTGTGCACAATCAGGTCCGGATAACGTCTGATCGGAGATGTAAAGTGCAGATATTCCGGTTCTGCCAGTCCGAAATGTCCGACACATGACGGATCATATTTTGCCTTCTGCATGCAGCGCAGCATCTGCTTTGAAATTACCGGATATGCATCCAGATTTTCAGCATCACGCAGATATTTCTGAACTGCCTTCGGTGTCACGGAACCCCTGACACGGAACGGCACGCCCAGCAGGGAAGCCATCTGTACGAAGTTCTTCATCCGCTTTGCCTGCGGTTCCTCATGAATACGGTAGATGCAGGGCAGTTCCCTTTTCTTCATCAGATCCGCTACGCATACATTGGCCGCAATCATGCAGTCTTCGATGATTTCCTCCGCATGGCCTCTGACCTCCGCCTCCACGGAAACAGCCCTGCCGTTTTCATCCGTTTTGATTACGGCTTCCGTACTGTCAAAATCAATCGCACCTTTTTCTTTTCTCATCCTGCGGATGCTGTCGGCGCAGTCCTTCAGATCTTCAAACAGACTGCCAAGATGCTCATACTTCACGCGCAGCTCCTTGTTTCCGTCCAGAATCTTGTTGACATTGCTGTATGTCATGCGCTCGGACGAGCATATATACGAAGGATATACTTCATAGGATGCTGTATGGCCGCTCTTCAGAATTCTCATTTCACATGTGACGGTCAGTCTGACTTCATGCGGATTCAGAGAACAGATCCCGTTGCTCAGAAGATGCGGCAGCATTCCCACGGCTTTATCGAGAATGTACGTTGACGTTCCTCTTTTTCTCGCTTCCAGATCCAGCGGTGAATCCTGTGTCACATAATGCGAAACATCCGCAATCGATACTTTCAGAATCCAGTCATCGCCGTCCTTTGCGACAGATACCGCATCATCAAAATCCTTTGACCCGTCTCCGTCAATCGTAACTGTGACTTCATCACAGAGATTTCTTCTGCCTTCTTTTTCTTCTTCGCTCACCGACTGCGGCACAGCCTGTGCTTCCTGCATAACTTCTTCGGGATATTCCGGATCAACGCCGTGATCCAGCAGAATTCCGAGAATATCCACGCCCGGATCATCTTCATGACCGAGAACCCGCTCAAGTGAAAGCTCCATCGGATCCCCGTAACTGTCAATATGCATCAGAAGCCGCAGTCCCGTGACCGGCCTGAAATCTCCGGGATACACTTCGCTGATGCTCTTTTCGGCAAGCAGCGCATCATCCGGCACAAAATGCAGGGCCTTTCCCGTTCCCCTGAGCGTGCCCAGAACCGATGTCTTTGCCCGCTTCAGCACTTTGACAACCGTCCCTGTTTCCGATGCCATGCCGGTATACCGGTCAACCGTTGTCTGCGTTCTGACCAGCACCGTATCACCGTTCATAGCCCCGTTCAGATTTTCCGGGAATATGCGGACGGAAGCCTCCTGATCAAAATCCAGGAAGCCGGTACCGCGCGAGCTGATGCTTACGGGTCCGCTGATCAGATGCATCTGTTCCCTTGTCCGGTATTTGTTGTTTGTTCCGCGGAACAGGAGCGCTTCCTCTTCCAGTTCATCCATAGCTCTGTCAAACTTCACAAAATCAGAGCCTGTCGTTATGTTCAGAGCGCTCTGTATCATCTTTCTGTCCAGTGTGCCCTTTTTTGATCCCTCCGCCAGCTTCAGGATCCTCTCTTTTAATTTCTCCATAAATTACTCCTTGAAAAAAAACAACCGGCAGCTGCCGGTATGTTCTTATCTTCAGTCAACAATTCTGATCGCAATTACCAGAACAAAGAAGACAATTCCGAGAACCATCGTCACATTGGAAATGACTTTCTCAGTTCCTCTTTCTTTCGCATTTGCGAACAGATTCAGTCCGCCGTTTCCTGTAAACGCGCCGGAAATACCATCGGATTTTCCGCCCTGCAGAAGTGTTATTAATATCAGCATCGCTGATACGATCATTAATAATGCGTTAAGCATAAATGTGACATGCTCCTTTCGCCAGTTGCCCGTCTATTATAGCAGAGAGTTTTCCCCTGTGTAAATATGATCTTTTTCCTGCAGGTCTGTTATTTATACTTGCATTGTTAATGCCGGTCCGTTTGAGGTATGATATATAGGTGACCGTAAAGAATCGGAGGTCATGAATCGGAGGTAACATGTTTGTAAGAAAATTAACGGCAGTATTCCTGTCGCTTGCTGTCCTTTCCGGATGCGCTTCTTCGCAGACCGGACCTGCAGCCCTGCCGTCTCCGGAACCGGATTCCGGCATGCGGGGAGAACTTGGCATTGATAAAAATGTAAATGAAGCGTCAATTGACAGCTACCTGAACCGCAGTGACAGCGTCTACAGAGACATGAGAATGCTGAAGGACGAAGCTGATTATGAAGCCATCGGCGGAGACAGCTATCTGTCCGGTTATGTGGACGGATTCGAAATCGTTCCCTATCCGTATCTCTGCAATGTAGTCGGTCTTCCCGAAGCGGTGGGATCATCCTATACAGGCACAACCCTGTTTACAACGGACGGTTCCGGCACATACACAGCCAACTACGAAGAATCCATGGACATTCTGGAAGACCTGTTTCCCAAAGACAAGACGATCTTCCTGATGTGCGGCGGCGGCGGATATGCCGGCATGACAAAGAATCTTCTCGTATCACTCGGCTGGGACGGAAACAAAATCTACAATACCGGCGGATACTGGTATTACGAAGGTCAGCATGCCGTACAGGTAAAGCGTGAGGAAAACGGAAGTGTATACTATGACTTCCATAAAGTTCCCTATCACTACATTGACTTTGAAGCACTTCACGCGCTTCATGAACCGGCATCTCAGGAAACAGCCGCACCCGGCGGAACTGAGGCAAAGTCCGATATTCTGAAACCCATCGAAAACAATGATCAGCTGAAAAAGATGATTGAATCCGGAGAGACATTTGTACTTTATGTCTATCTGCCGGGCTGCACAAGCTGTGCAGCATTCAAACCGGTGATCGAAGCTTTTGCCGGATCAGATCAGGTGCCAGTATATCAGGTATCCTATGAGGATGTAAAAAAGAGCGGAATTGAGGCTTTGAATGTAATTGAATACACTCCCGCAGTATTCCTGTTTGAAAACGGTGAAGCTGCTGCATATCTCGATCCCGCCAGCGACGATGATCTGCCGTACTACAAAACAGCAGAGTCATTCTCAAAATGGCTGTCACAGTATCTGGATATAGAAATTGTCGTCACGGATGACGTCAACGAAACCGAGAGCTGTGAAGATGCCTGCATCGTTACAGCCGGATAACCTAACTGAAAGGAACCGCCTCGAATGAGAAGCGGTTCCTTTTTTCAGTTAAAGATCAGACGTATAATTCAGTGATTACTTTTTCTTTGCAGGAGCTTTTCTGGCTTTCTTTGCGGGAGCCTTCTTAGCTGCCTTGGGAGCGTCTGCAGAAACAGCCTTCACATTGTAGAAAGCCTTCTTGCCCAGATACTGTGCAACATCGCCGAGTTCTTCTTCAATTCTCATCAGCTGGTTGTACTTGGCAATACGGTCAGTACGGCTCATGGAACCTGTCTTGATCTGTCCTGCGTTGACACCGACTACGAGATCAGCGATTGTTGTATCTTCGGATTCACCGGAACGGTGGGAAACAACTGCTGTCCAGCCTGCTTCTTTAGCCATTTCGATGGAATCGAGTGTTTCTGTCAGAGTACCGATCTGGTTAACCTTGATCAGAACAGCATTAGCTGCCTTGAGTTCAATACCCTTCTTGATGAATGTTGTGTTTGTAACGAACAGGTCGTCACCAACCAGCTGGATCTTGTCACCGAGTTCAGCTCTCAGCTTCTGCCAGCCTTCCCAGTCATTCTCTGCAAGACCGTCTTCCAGAGAGATCAGCGGATACTTTTCAACCCACTTCTTGTAGAGGTCGATCATATCATCAGAGGACTTTTCGCCTTCACCGGAACGGGCAAGTACATAGCATCCCTTTTCTTCGTTGTAGAATTCAGAGGAAGCTGCGTCCATAGCGAAGCAGATGTCTTCTCCTGCTTTGTAGCCTGCTTTTTCAACTGCTTCGAGCATGAGAGCCAGAGGGCCTTCATTACCGAGAGTTTCCAGCGGTCCTGTTCCGCCGGGCAGTGAGGACGGTGCATATCCGCCTTCATCACCGACAGCTGTGTTGTAGCCGTACTTCTTCAGAACGGACTTCAGGTTGTGGAATACTTCAGCACCCATACGGATTGCTTCACGGAAGGATTTTGCACCTACCGGCATGATCATGTATTCCTGAACGTCGGAAGCGGAATCAGCGTGCTTGCCGCCGTTGAGAACGTTCATCATCGGAACAGGGAGAACCTTCGCATTTGCACCGCCGATGTACTTGTACAGCGGCATGCCGTAGACGTCAGCTGCAGCTCTTGCGCAAGCCAGGGAAACTGCCAGAATAGCGTTTGCACCGAGTTCTGTCTTGAACTCTGTGCCGTCGAGATCCAGCATAACCTTATCGATCTTTGTCTGTTCTGTAACATCCATTCCGACAATTTTCGGAGCGATCTTTTCATTTACATTGGCAACTGCCTTCAGTACGCCTTTTCCAAGGAAACGGCCCTTGTCGCCGTCACGAAGTTCAAGAGCTTCTCTTTCACCTGTGGATGCACCGGACGGAACGATCGCACGTCCGAAAGCACCGGAAACTGTTGTAACTTCACATTCAACTGTAGGGTTGCCGCGGGAATCAATTACTTCGCGTGCATAAACACTTGCAATAATAGACATTTTAATTCATATCCTCCTTATGACTATTTCAATACCGATTAATTTATTTCGGAAGAGATCTTTTCTCTTCAGAAAGCCTTATTTTGTTGCGTTGATGATTTCCAGGAAGGAGTCAACCTTCAGGGAAGCACCGCCGATCAGAGCACCGTCGATATCAGGGCATGCCATGTATTCAGCGATATTTATCGGCTTGACGGATCCGCCGTACTGGATGCGTACAGCTTCTGCTGCATCTTCGCCGAAGAGATCTCTGACAGTGTCACGGCAGAGCTTGCAGCAGTCCTGTGCTGTCTGCTTGTCAGCGCTCTTGCCTGTTCCGATTGCCCAGATCGGTTCATAAGCGATAATGATTTTGCCGACTTCTTCAGCTGTCAGTCCGGCCAGTGAACCTGCCAGTTCAGCCTTGACAACTTCTGCAGTCTTTCCGGCATCATATTCAGCTTCTGTTTCACCTACACAGAGAATAGGAACAATGCCTGCATCCAGCAGTCTCTTTGCCTTTGCAGCGCAGTGAGCATCTGTTTCTGCATAGTATGTACGTCTTTCGGAATGACCGATAATGCAGTAGCCTGCACCGATTTCCTGAATCATCGGTACGGATACTTCACCGGTATAAGCTCCGGAATCCTTTTCGTTGCAGTTTTCTGCAGCCACTTTGAGAACCTTTGCATTCTTAACAGCAACATCAAGGCATGTAAACGGAGTTCCGACACCGTAGTCGGCCTTTTCCTCACCTGTCAGATGCGGTTCAACACCCTGGAAGAAAGCTTCTGCTTCACTGCGGAGCTTGTTCATCTTCCAGTTGCCGAAAATAACGGGTTTTCTTGCCATATTATGCCTTTTCCGGGATGATTGCTACACCCGGCAGTTCCTTTCCTTCCATGTATTCAAGGGAAGCGCCGCCGCCTGTTGAGATGTGGCTGAACTTGTCAGCGAATCCGAGGTTCTTGGCTGCGGAAGCACTGTCGCCGCCGCCGATAATTGTTGTAGCACCATCAAGAGCAGCAATTGCCTTGCATACTTCAATTGTGCCTACTGCATACTCAGGCTTCTCAAATACACCCATCGGGCCGTTCCAGAATACTGTCTTGGCTCCGGCAAGTTCCTTCTTGAACAGTTCGATTGTTTCAGGACCGATATCGAGACCCATATAGCCGTCAGGAATTTCTCCTGCCTTGACTGTCTTGACATCTGTAGCATCGTCAAATGCATTTGCGACAACAGTGTCAACCGGCAGGAAGAGTTTGCCTTCTCCCTTGGCAAGGAATTCTTTTGCGAGCTCAACTCTGTCAGCTTCGAACAGGGAAGTACCGATCTTTCCGCCCTGTGCGCCGGAGAATGTATAGCTCATGCCGCCGCCGATGATGACCTTGTCAGCGATCTTCAGCAGGTTTTCGATAACTGCGATCTTGTCGGAAACCTTTGCGCCGCCGAGAATGGCAACGAACGGTCTCTGCGGATCATTCAGTGCCTTGCCGAGTACATTCAGTTCCTTTTCTACAAGGAAGCCGACTGCTGCAGGCAGATGTGTCGGAATGCCGACTGTGGATGCATGTGCTCTGTGAACAGAACCGAAAGCATCTTCAACAAACAGATCGCCCAGGGAAGCCCAGTATGCGCCGAGTTCCGGATCATTCTTGGATTCACCCTTTTCATAACGGGTGTTCTGCATCAGAACGATTGATCCTTCCTCCTGTGCTTTTACTGCTTCTTCCAGTTCAGCGCCGCGTGTCGCATTAACAAACTTAACAGGGGCTTTCTGAACTTCAGCAAGGCGTGCTGCTACGATTGACATATCATTCTTTGCCTTGTCTTCTTCTGTCTTAACCTTGCCAAGATGGCTGAGCAGAAGTACTTTGGCACCATTTTCCGTCAAATAATTAATTGTGGGTAGTGCTGCCATAATACGGTTGTCATCTGTGATGACACCATTCTTGTGCGGAACGTTAAAATCAACACGTACAATCACGTGCCTGCCTTTAACGTCCAGATCCTTAACTGTAACCTTAGACATAGATTATAAAATCTCCTCCTCTATTTGGCATATAGATTATATCATTCTGCAGGAATTGTAGTAAATGAAGAAACCGAATTTTGTACATCCTTTCACAAATTTTCGCCCTGTAAACGTTTGCAAAATCCTCTTTTTCCAGCAGGTTTTCCTGCATGTACAATTCATGAACAATCAGACGTCCGCTTCACTGCCGCCGGCAGTGCGCAGGACAGCTCATTTCATCAAAAAAGGAAGAACAGATGAATGTTCTTCCTTTCGTTTGCTGCATGCAGGGATTATCTGTCTTCCCAGTTGCACAGCTGATAATACAGCTGCTCGTAAATGCCCGCTGACTGTTCCCAGCTGACATCGGTTGTCATGGCGCTCTTTACGAGGCCCTTCC
>JAILGV010000096.1 GCA_024696355.1 Solobacterium sp. | reverse complement strand
CCTGCACCGCACTGACGAATGGACTCCGGCATCACATGATCGTACTCCCCGATCATGTTCTGTTGTCTTCGTACTCCCCGAAGACAATTCCCTCCGTCATACCGCTGCACCGTTCGATGCGCTCCCCGTCCGAGCTCGCCTCTGATGAACAGACTGTCGTCTGTCCGCCGCGGTTCCGCTACTCCGACACGGTCTCCGTCCGACACCGTGTCTCTGTGCCGCACACCGGAGATCCCCTTTCATCGTGGTCTGTTATGTCCGCTGTATCCGCTTCGTCAGCTTCCTGGCGATGCACGCAATAACCACATAACCACGCTGTTTTCAGGGATATCAGGCATATCAGACTCTCTGGTGTCAGGTATCTCTGTCCCTTACGTCGGCTGCGTCCGCTGTGTCAGTCATGTCCGCTTCGTCCGCCTGGTCCGTTATGTCTGTTACCGCTGCTGCAGCACAGGCACCCGGACCCGGTCCTTCCGGCATTCTCCGTCACTTTCCTGTCCCTTTTCTCTCTTATCAAGCTGGTCCGCCGGATCCGATCAGTCCGATATATCTGGTATTCCTGACCTGCCTGAGGAAAGAAAAAAGAGACCTCGATTTGAAGTCTCTTCTCTGTGATTTCAGTGATATCTGTTGTGTCCGATCAGGCTTCTGCCGGGCATGTGTTCAGGAAAGCTGAGTTTGCCCCTGAGACGCAAGTTGGCTTTGCCCCGGAACAACAGGTAATTATTCGTATTCAATTGTAGCTGTAGGCTTCGGTGTCAGATCATAAAGCACTCTGTTGACACCTTTGACCTCATGAGTGATTCTGTCCGTAATTCTGTGCAGAACAGCCCAGTCAATCTCTTCGATGGTTGCTGCCATGGCATCCGTTGTGTTGATGGCACGGACAATAACAGGCCATTCGAAGGAACGCACCTCATCCTTGATGCCTGTGGACTTGAAATCAGGAACGACCGTGAAATACTGCCATACCTTTCCGGCAAGTCCTGCTTTTGCAAACTCTTCTCTTACGATCGCATCAGATTCCCTGACAGCCTCAAGACGGTCTCTTGTGATGGCGCCCGGGCATCTTACGGCAAGACCGGGTCCGGGGAACGGCTGTCTGTAAACCATATTGTCAGGAAGACCCAGAGCCTTTCCGACAACTCTTACTTCATCCTTGAACAGAAGTTTTACCGGTTCCACCAGTTCCATTTCCATTTCCTGGGGAAGGCCGCCTACGTTATGATGTGCCTTGATGCCTCTTTCACTTTCCAGAATATCCGGATAGATTGTGCCCTGGGCAAGGAAACGGATTCCTTCCAGTTTGGAAGCTTCTTCATCAAATACCTTGATGAATTCTTCACCGATAATATGTCTCTTCTGTTCAGGGTCAGATACACCCGCAACTTTATCAAGGAACCTGTCAACGGCATCCACATAAATCAGATTTGCATTCATTTCATTGCGGAAAACCTGAATAACCTGTTCCGGTTCGCCTTTTCTCAGGAAACCGTGATTTACATGAACACATACCAGCTGTCTGCCGATTGCCTTAATCAAAAGAGCTGCTACGACTGACGAGTCTACTCCGCCCGATAAAGCCAGGAGAACTTTCTGATCCTTAACCTGTTCACGAATTGCTTTGATCTGTTCATCAATAAATGCTTCAGCCAGTTCAGCATTGGTAATTCTTTCCATTGTTTCAGGACGCTTGTTGTTTTCGCTCACTTTCTCTTCCTCCGGGGCACCTGCCCTTTTTTCTTTGTTATCATACCCGCACAGAGCCTTTAACGCAACGCAAAATTTTCATGACATTATGATTCCTGCGTATGCCGCACGGCTCTGCTTTCTTTTCCGGTTTTCCAAACATTCACAAGTGTTTCATATACATGCATATTGGGATTACCCTCTTTGAAATACCTGCTGTTGTTTCCTCCCAGCATCCTGACAGCAAAGGCCCCGACAGCCCTCGATCGTGACTGTCCGCCATAGCAGTGCACAAGCAGTGTATCAGCCTTACGGTTCATTTTGCGGATAAAACGGATAATCTGCTCTGCCGTTTCTTCGCTGAAAAGCACAGCCCCGTCAACTTCATGCTCAATATCATCAAACAGCAGAGTCAGTACGCCCCTGCAGAACTTATTCTCTGCAAACCTGATTCCGAAGCCGCCGGTGTGGGTGTCCTGTATTGAAATCACCGCATATGTATCTTTCCTGCCTCCGTACTCCTCCATTCCTGCCGGATAGTAATGCTCCATCACATAGTCAAAAGCATCAAAGACCGATCTGACCAGAACCCGTTTCATTTCTTTCCTCCCTGTCTTTTTTCTGAAGCATAATTCTATTAGCACAGCGGTTTTTTCATTACAAGAATTGAATTTCTGCCGTAAACTGCTTCCCCCTGTTCCGGATATGCATCGGTCTGCTTTTTATAAAAATATGCCGCAGACAATCTGATTGCGGCATGCTTTCCTGTGTTATGATTTCTGCTGTGAAATACTATATCTGTGCCATTGCCTCCGTCATTCTGTGGGGCTCATCTTTTATTGCCGACAAAATTGCATATGCATCCTTTTCGCCTCTGATGCTGTGCATGATCCGGTTTGCCATATCTTCGCTGATCCTGAACGCCGTACGCATCATGCGCCATGATCATGTGAAAATGCGCAGGGAGGACAGAAAGGATATTCTTCTCTCCGCCCTGTTCGGAATCACTGCATACTATGCCTTCGAAAATGTTGCCGTCAGTCTGACCGCAGCTTCGGATGCGTCACTGATTACAGCATCCTATCCTGCCGTCACTGTCATGGTCGGCATGGCTTTCTATCATATATTCGCAAGCAGAAGGCAGATTATGGGAATCATCATATCCATGATCGGTGTTGTGATGCTCACGGTTACGGATGCCGGTGAAGCTGCCTCCGGCAGGCTTGCCGGCAATATCATGCTTATTGTGAACGGCTTCTTCTGGGCATTCTACATTTACATGATCCGGCGTGCCGCGCCGCATTATGATTCGGTTACCCTGTCCGCCTGGCTGATTACCATAGGCACCGTGCTGTTCATTCCGTTTCTGTTTCTGGAAACACCGGTGATTCAGAATATCACACCGGCTTCCGTCTCCGCCGTTCTCTATCTGTCCGCCGGATGCACGGTACTTGCCCTTCTTTTGTACAACTACAGCCTGAAGGGCGTATCTGCTGCGGCCGCTGCCGTCATTATGAATCTCATGCCGGTCGTCGGCGTTGTCTGCTCCGCACTGATTCTTCACGAGAACATATCCCTGACAGCCGTGGCAGGCGGTGTGATTATCATTGCAGGCGTACTGATCAGTTCAAAAAAATGAGCGTTCCGAAGAACCCCCCCGCCGGCCTTTCCGCCACCGGGTCCGCTTCATAAACCGCTCATTTTTTCATACAGTTTTTCCGTCACCGCGGGAATCTCCTTCTTCAGCTGCTCCGTGCTGCTGAAGAGCGTTACATATCCCCTGATTGTGCCTGCTTTTTCTTTCAGGATTCTTGAATGTTCACTGATATATATGACTGAATTGTACTTTGCATTCTTGGCATCCTGAATCATATTCGCACAGGCGGAATTACCGTCAAATGCAATCAGGACCGACTGCCTTCTCTTGAATATCTCATAGGCAACACTTTTGTATACACCCATGCCGGACGGTTCTATGGCTACTCTGAATTTCAGATCTGCATCAGCCAGCTTCCGCTTCTGTGCCGCCGTCAGCGCAGACGGCACAAAGCTGTAAATATCGAATCTGCCTTTGTTATTGTCAATCAGATATTTTTCATAACCGCACAGTCTGTGTCCGGTCACAAAGAATACTTTTCCCGGATCGAGGTTTTCGAGCAGGAAATCGATCAGTCTGCATTCCTCACCGTGCATTCTGGTAATATGTCTGTCACTGTTGAAACTGCCGCCGGCGATAATGACCGGAATCCTGTCAACAGGCATCTGTCCGATTCTGTCATGCAGGACCTGCAGGCTGTCATACTTCTTCTGCGGCACGGGCATCGTGATTGCCTGATGTGCCTCCTCGATTCTTTTCTGAAGGAAGCTCTCCGCATCGTTTCCGGAGCACATTTTTTCAAAAGCCTGTTTCTTTCTTTTGAAAGCCTCCATGCTTTCACTGATAATTGCGTCTTCCGTATGCCGCATTTTCAGCAGGTCATCCCTGCTCAGATCGAGCATTTTTTCCAGGCAGAGCTGTTCATCAATCGAATCCGTCCCGTACAGTGCACCTCCGTCTGTCCCCTGCACACAGCTGATGCCGGCATCAAGATACTGCTTCAGCGGATGGATCTTCAGGGAACTGAGGTTGTTCAGTCTGACGTTTGAAGTGATCTGGAATTCCAGCACGACGTGATTGCCGAGGATGTCACTGATCAGCTGCCTGCCTTTTTTTGTCTTCAGGTTTGCAGTATACAGACCGTGTCCGATTCTGACCTTCGGCATGGTCTGTCCCTCCTGCAGTGATTCCTTCACGCAGCGGATACTGTTGTCCACATTATCCCTCAGACTGTCATTTTCACCGGCATGGATCCGGATTGTAAATGAAGGATCATCTGCGGCGATTTTTACGATTTCCCTGATCATCGGCTTCAGATCAAGGATATCGTTGATCTCTTCGCCGACGATATCGCTTCCCGCCACATAAGGATCGCAGGCCACTGCCCTGAGCACCTGCAGGTTTTCCTTAACATAATCGGAATTAATTTCATCCTTTACGATTGTCAGCGGTATTCTTCTGACCGCCGCCAGGAAGCGCAGGACTACGCCGGTTTCTTCCGTCACCGCAGGCATCACATCATGCACCTGCTTCAGCATATGCGCCGCTTCATGCTTTTTGACAAGTGTCGTATCAGATATTTCCGCATAGGCTATACCGGATTTCTGATATCCTCTGGCAATCCAGAGCAGCTTGTCCTGAAACAGTGTGTTGTTTCTGTAGGAAGGATTTTCACGGTCAAGCATCATCTGCTTCAGTGCATTCCGGATTTCCTCATCCGGTATCTGATCCGCATTCACTGCCTCAATCCGGTAATCCGCAGGTTTTCCCTTGGCAAATACATACCTGTAAAGATATACCTTTTCCAGATTTGTAAAGACCGCCTGACCGTCCTTCATCACGGCAAGGGAAGCCCGGATCCGCGGGATATTCCATGCCGCATCTTCCGGATTATTCAGAATCAGGTCCGCAAAATTGATAAACGTATTGTCATCGATCTTTCTTGTCAGATACTTTCCCGTCAGTCTGCTTTCACTGAACTGCCCTGCAGTGATCTTTCTCATCTCTTCAAGTCTTTTCTGCTGGGCCTCAGAGCACTTCAGTCCGAGTTTCTTGATATAGTACAGAGGATATCTGATCTGATGGTGAATGCCGAGGGCAATCAGAATATCCGGTGCCAGATTTGCATTCATGTGGGTATGCAGATCGGAATGGAATTTGTATTCATTCAGGATGAATGTCTTTACGACAGTCTTTTTAAAGTCAAGGTGGTAATCCTTGGTCTGCGACATCAGTGTCTTTGATATTGCCGGCACGGAAGCCTTCATCTCAACTCTTCCGTCTTCAAAGATGTTTGCCACTTTCGTGTCATTCAGCCTGAAGATATAGATTTTCCTGTTGTATGCGTCGATATAGCACGGCACTTCTCCTTTGATAATCTTCATGCCGTTCTTGTCACAGGTAAGCGGAAGCCCGCAGATGGATGCCAGATTCGTGATCAGATTGCCTGTTTTGTGATTCGGTGTCTCTATTACATAGAAAAGCTCATCCCTGTCCCTGTACAGGCTGACGATCATATCTTTTTCTTTATCCAGATAAAATTTCCCGAAATATTTCATAGCACGCAAAATCTTTGCAACATCATATCATTGTATGCCTCTTCTCTCAAACAAAAGATCAGCCTGTCAAATCCGCGGGAATATGGTATGCTTCTGTTGACAGAACAGCATTACGGCAAACGGAGAAAAATAATATGGAAGATACAGTAACTGAAATTGAAAACAGACCGGAGTTTGACTGCGTGATCATCGGCATAGCCGGCGGCACAGGTTCGGGAAAAAGTACGTTTACAAACCGGATCAAAAATGAATTCGGTGATCAGGTAACTGTTATTTATCATGATAACTATTACCGCTGTCAGGATAATATTCCTTTTGAAGAAAGAAAAAAAATCAACTATGACCATCCGGATTCTCTCGAAACAGGCCTGCTGGTTGAGCACCTGAGGGAACTTCGCGCCGGCAGACCCGTTCAGTGTCCGGTATATGACTATACGATTCACAACCGTTCCGGAAAGACGATCCCGATCCTGCCGAGCAGGGTTATTCTGGTTGAAGGAATTCTGGTTCTGCAGGATGAACGGCTCAGGGACATGATGGATATCAAGATCTATGTGGAAGCGGATGCGGACGAAAGAATTCTCCGCAGGGCTCTCAGAGACATGGAGGAAAGAGGAAGAGACCTGCGGGGCATCATCGACCAGTATCTGACAACTGTCAAGCCGATGCATTATCTCTATGTCGAACCGACAAAATCCAAGGCGGATATTATCATCAACAGCGGACTGAATGATGTTGCGTTCGATGTTGTCCGTGCAAAGATCAATCAGCTTCTCAACAGCTGAACCATAATCAGGAAGTCCCGGGACTTCCTTTTTTATATCCCTGCAGTCATCAGTTTCATCTTTTTCTTTTCGTATGTTTCTTTTAAGATATTGTCATGCAGAGAACACTGGACTACATCGTTAAGGAAAAGGAAGACGGACTGGCAGTAAAGTCTCTGCTTTCCTCTTCCCTGTCCCTGTCCCGCAGACAGATATCAAGACTCAAGATCAGTCACGGCATTACGCTGAACGGACGTGAAGCAGTTCTCACGGAACCGGTCCGTTCCGGCGACAGACTCCGTCTGACCTTTATGGCGCAGGACTACGGAACGGCAGATATTCTCAACAGAAAACCGGACATATTATACGAGGACAGCATTCTGATTATCGTAAACAAGCCGTACGGCATCCCTTCACACGCAGACAGGGAACATCCTGACAGACACATGGGGACTGTTCTGCAGCGGTATTACGGTGAAGACTTCACCGTGCGCACAGTCGGAAGGCTCGACAAAGATGTTTCTGGCATTATGGTATATGCAAAGAATGCCGAAACAGCCGCAAAGCTGGCTGAGTCCAGGAAGTCCCGTGTCTTCCGTAAAACATATGCCGCCGCAGCGGAAGGAATCTTTGAATCAAAGAAGGATACGCTCGTATATCATCTTGAGAAAGACGGCAGACGCAAACGGAGCCGCATCAGCGAAACCGGCCGCGAATGCATTACATCATATGAGGTTCTGAAAGAATACAACGGCATTTCCCTGCTGTCTGTTTCCATTGAAACAGGCCGGCTTCACCAGATCCGTGCCGGCATGGCTTATGCAGGCCATCCCCTGTGCGGCGACAGACTCTACGGCGGAAGCAGGGACCTGATCGGGCGGCCCGCACTTCACTGTTCCGATATCTCCTTTGTCCATCCCGGCACAGGAAAGACTATCAAAGTCAGCTGTCCTCTTCCCGATGACATGAAAAGACTGTTTGACGAATTATGACTCAGGTCTGCACCGGTTCATCCGGTGCTTTTTTCCGCAAAAAAAAGGCGGAAATCCGCCTGATGATTCACCGTGACAGAAGTTCATCCAGTGTTTTGCCGTAGGATTCTATGAATTCCTGCAGAAAATCTCTTACCTCCGGATACTGTCCGGAATACTCTTCCAGTGTTTTCATTGTGGAAGCGGCAGCCCTGCTGAATTCGGTATTTCCGGCACTGTCTTCCTCAATGCATTTAATCAGAGCCGATATTTTGTCAGCCGCCTTAACAAGCCTGCGCATATAGAGTTCATTTTCATCATCTGCCGGTTTCATGATTCCTTCGTAATACGATCTGAGATCTTCCGGGAGCTGTTTCAGAAGTGTATCCTCAGCCACTTCCTCAACCTTTGCATATGCGCTTCTGATTTCCGGGTTATTGTATTTCACCGGAGTAGGCATATCCCCTGTAATAATCTCCGATGCATCATGATAAAGTCCGATCACTGCGGCTTTTTCCGCATCAAGATGCTTTCCGTAGCGGACATTTCCGATCACGCAGAGCACATTCGCAATCATCGCGGTTTCCAGAGAATGCTCACTCAGATTCTCGGGGCGCGTGCTGCGCATCAATGCCCAGCGCTCTATATATTTCATTCTCGATACTGTCGCAAAAAAATGATAATCAGCCATACGATACCTCACTGCCAGTCAATCATAACAGATTTTTGCATAAGATTACTTTTTTCTGATTCAAACTGCACAATTGAAACGGAATGATACACAGATTCGGGGACCGGCAGACCATTTTATGAAACGGAATCAATCGGGTACCATTTTCATATTATTTCTGATATCATCGACATCATGAAAAAGCAGTTCATCGGTGACAGGGCATTCTACCGAATGCTTCTGAAAATAGCGGTTCCGATCATCATCCAGCAGGGCATTACCCAGTTTGTAAACATGCTGGACAACATCATGGTCGGTCAGGTCGGCACGCTCGCCATGAGCGGGGTTTCCATTGCCAATGAGCTCCTGCTGATCCTGATGCTCTCCATTTTCGGAACCGTCAGTGCTGTTTCCATATTCTCAGCCCAGTACTTCGGCCAGCAGAACTATAAAGGTGTACACCAGTGCTTCCGCATCAAGTTCCTGCTTCTGGGAGTTCTGACAGCTGCCGCCGCCTTTGTTTATCTGGTATTCGGAAAACAGCTGATCAGCTTCTATATGAATCCTGACGCAAACACTCCCCAGGCAATCACGGAAACAGCCGGCTATGCATGGAATTACATGCGGATCATGGTATTCGGTTATATTCCCTTTGCGGTATGCCAGATCTTCTCATCAACAGTCAGGGAAAGCGGAGAGACCGTGCTTCCGATGTATGCCAGTGTTTCCGCAGTACTGACGAACCTTGTTTTCAATTACATTCTGATCTTCGGTCATTTCGGCCTTCCTGCCCTCGGCAGTACGGGCGCAGCCGTCGCGACTGTTATTTCCAGATTCGTGGAACTGGGCGTAATCACCGCAGGCCTTGCACTGCACCGGGAAAACTATCCGTTCCTGGAAGGCATTGCCGAAAA
>JAILGV010000070.1 GCA_024696355.1 Solobacterium sp. | reverse complement strand
AAAACGGGAGTTTCAGCATCGGCTGCTTTGATAAATGCAGCATGTCTTATATAACAATACAACACAACTGCTTCCGTTTATAAAAATATGAATTCAAAGAAATTCAAAGATTCAGAGAAGATTTTTCTATGTTTTTGAGAGCGGTTACAAAATAACATGATAATCGTGGTGAACAGAAATTCACCGGGAAAAATGGAGGAAAGAAATCTATGAAAAAGTTTTTCCGTATCATGGCTTCCACAGTCTTAGCAGCTTCCATGCTGGCAGGCTGCGGATCCAGCGGCGCAGCAGCAACAACAGAGTCACCTAAACCGGCAGAGTCAGCAGCAGCTGCAACAGCAGAAGCAGCTACAGAATCCACTGACGGTGATCTGTCAACAAAGAAAGTCGGCGTCTGCATTTATCAGTTCTCCGACAACTTCATGACACTGTTCAGAAATGAACTCGAGAGCTATCTCGTTTCTCTCGGCTTCTCCAAGGACAACATCACAATCGTTGACGGTGCAAATGACCAGGGTACTCAGACAAACCAGATCACAAACTTCCTTACACAGGGTGTTGATGTTCTGATCGTTAACCCGGTTAACTCTTCTTCCGCAGCTACTCTGACAGACATGGTAGTTGACGCAGGCGTACCTCTGGTTTACATCAACCGTGAACCGGACGCTGATGAAGAAGCTCGCTGGGCAGACAATAACTGGGATGTTACATATGTAGGATGCGACGCTCGTCAGTCCGGTACAATGCAGGGCGAAATCATCGTTGACCTCGGCCTCGAAAAAGTTGACCTCAACGGCAACGGCAAAGTTGACTATGTAATGATCGAAGGCGACCCTGAAAACGTTGATGCTCAGTACAGAACAGAATTCTCCGTCAAGGCTCTGACAGATGCAGGATGGGAAGTTAACGAACTCGATGATCAGGTTGGTATGTGGCAGCAGGAACAGGGCCAGGCTCTCGTAGCTAACGCTCTGGCAGCTCACCCTGAAACAGAAGTAGTATTCTGCAACAACGATGCTATGGCTCTCGGCGCAAAGCAGGCTATCGATGCAGCTGGACGTACAGTCGGCGAAGACATCTTCCTGGTAGGCGTTGACGCTCTGACAGAAGCTCTTGAACTCGTTGCAAACGGCGGAATGACAGGTACAGTATTCAATGATCACCTCAGCCAGTCCCACAGTGCAGCTGACGCAGCTGTTAACTATCTGACAGGCGCAGGCAACGAACACTATATCGGATGCGACTACGTCAAGGCAACAAAGGACAACGTAGCTGACATTCAGGCACTTCTTGGCTGATAACAAGAAAACGCAGTTCTCAAATGCGGGTGCAGAGTGATTCTGTGCCCGCATTGCTTTGATTAATTATTGGAGGACATAAAATGGCTGAATACAAACTTGAACTGAAGGGCGTATCGAAATCATTCCCGGGCGTTAAGGCTCTGGACCATGTACAGCTTTCAGTCCGTCCCGGCTCGGTACTTGCACTGATGGGTGAAAACGGCGCGGGAAAATCAACATTGATGAAGTGCCTCTTCGGCATTTATTCAATGGATGAAGGTCAGATCTACATTGACGGTGAACCCGTTACAATCAAGGATCCTGACGATGCTATGAAAAAGGGTATTGCAATGGTTCATCAGGAACTCCAGCCCGTTCCTGCCAGAAGCATTGCGGAAAACATGTATCTGGGAAGATTCCCGGTGAAAAAGATCGGACCGATTCAGATGATTGACCACAAGACAATGAATGAAGAGTCCGAAAGGTGGCTGAAAGAGTTAGGCCTTGACTTTGATGTCAAACAGCCTCTGGGAAATCTGTCCGTGGGACAGATGCAGTGCGTGGAAATCGCAAAGGCTGTCTCACATAACGCACAGGTTATCATCTTCGATGAACCTTCTTCCTCACTTTCCGACAAGGAAGTAGATTTCCTCTTCAAGATCATGAATGATCTGAGGGACAAGGGCGTCGCAATGATTTACATCTCCCATAAGATGGATGAAATCAAGAGAATCGCTGATGATGTCCAGATTATGAGAGACGGAACCTATATCGGCACATGGCCGGCAAAAGATCTTACGACGGATGATATCATCACAAAGATGGTAGGCCGTGAGCTGACACAGGTGTATCCGGAACACAAGCATGAAATCGGAGAAGTCATCATGGAAGTTGAGAATTACTGCTCCATCCATGAAAAGTCATTCCAGAATGTCTCGTTCAACCTCAGAAAGGGTGAGATTCTCGGCTTCGGCGGACTGGTCGGCGCACAGAGAACCGAGCTGATGGAAGCGATCTTCGGAATCAGAAATCTGACGGCCGGCACAATCAGAGTTCACGGGCAGGAAGTTAAGATCAAAAAGCCTGCGGATGCCATGAAGGCCGGAATCGGAATGATTACCGAAGACAGACGAGGCAACGGTATCTTCGGATGTCTGTCAATCAAGGACAATGTAGGTGTCAGTGTTTACAACAAATTCCTGAAGTCGGGCTTTGTGCTTGATCACCCGGCAATCAACAAGGTTGTTGACGAAAGCATTGAAAAACTCAGTATCAAGACGCCAAGCAAAGAAACACACATTGAAAACCTCTCCGGCGGAAACCAGCAGAAGGTAATTGTATCCAGATGGCTGGCCAACGATCCGGACATCCTGATCATGGATGAACCGACAAGAGGTATCGACGTTGGTGCAAAGCATGAAATCTATGAAATCATGGAAGATCTTGCAAGTCAGGGCAAGGCAATCATCATGATCTCATCAGAAATGGCTGAGCTCCTTGGCATGTCAGACCGTATTTATGTAATGTGCGCTGGTAAGATGCGCGGTGAAATTACCGATCCGGCTGATATGACACAGGAGAAAGTTATGAGCTACGCTACACAGTTCTAATAATCCGGAGGGAAATATCATGACTAAGAAAACAAATCTGAAAGACTTTTTGATTAATAATGCCGTTATTATCATCATGTTTGTCCTGGTTATTTATACAGGAATAACAAAGCCGAACTTCCTTACAACAAACAACCTGCTGAATATCATGGCAAACATGAGCTACCGTCTGGTCATTGCGCTCGGTATCGCCGGATGCGTTATCACCTCCGGATGCGACCTTTCCGCAGGACGTATGATCGGTCTGTCCGCATGTATTGCAGGCACACTGCTTCAGAAGCTTGAATACTCCGGCAAATTCTTCAAGGATATGCCGCCTCTGAATCCGTTTGTTGTAATGGTTATCGTTATGCTCATCGCAGCATGCTTCGGTTCCGTTACCGGATGGTTCATTGCTTATCTGCATGTACCTCCGTTCATCTCAACACTTGCCATGATGGAAATCATCTATGGTCTGGCTCTGATCTACACAGGTGCCACACCGCTCGGCGGATATATCACAGGCTATACAAAATTCTCGACAGGCAAATTCCTCGGAATATCGTACCTGATCTGGATAGCCCTGCTCGTTGCATGCATTACATGGTTCATCTTCAACATGACACGCCATGGAAAATACATGTATGCAATCGGCGGAAATCCTCAGGCTGCTGAAGTTGCCGGTGTTCCTGTCAAGAAGACAATGATCATCATCTATGCAAAGGCCGCTGCCATGTACGGACTTGCCGGATTCATGCTCGGTGCAAAAGCCGGCGGTGCTTCCGTCAACACAGGTCTGGGCTATGAGATGGAAGCCATTGCGGCATGTGCCCTCGGCGGTGTCTCTGTTGCCGGCGGACGCGGTAAGGTATCCTCAGCTCTGATCGGTGTCGCTGTATTCGAACTTCTGAAGGCTGCCCTGCAGTACCTCGGACTCGATGCAAACGCACAGTACATTGCCATCGGTATCGTTATCTACGCTGCGATCTCCCTGGACATCAGAAAGTACGTCAGAAAGAAATAACAGCTTTATGCAAGGCAGGGATCTGCGGATTCCTGCCTTGTTGCTGAGTAAGACTTCAATATATACTACATACAGGCGCAGTCACAGTGCCGGAAGTCTGCGCCTTTCGTTTTTACGGAGGACTGCTTATGAGTTTCGATACAATACTGAACAATTCGGGCATTCCTGTCCTGCTTGCAGTGATATGCTTTTATTATTCATGGAAGCTGATCAAAATGCATGATCTGGCTTCCATCAGGGGAAAGGATGCACCGAAAGTAAAGAAACCGGATGAATATGCCGAAGCGGCGGGACGGCTGATCCTGATTTTCGGCATTGCCGTTGTTGTGAATGCCGTTCTGGTGAATTTTGATACCGTGATCGCCATGGTTGAGATCATTGCCGCAATCATCTGGATGTTTGTCAGCTGGAAGAGGATGTATGACCGTTATGAATAAATACTCTGTTATGATAGTGGATGACGAGGAAGACGCCGCCGAAGCGATTGCGAGGAAAATCGACTGGGAGAGTATCGGCTTTTTTTCTCCGGTTCTGGCAAAGAACGGACTGGAGGCTCTGGACAAGGCTGAGATCTCACAGCCGGATGTCGTAATGACGGATATCCAGATGCCGTATATGACGGGACTGGAACTGGCTTCGCAGCTCAGGCATCTTTATCCCTCCATCCGCATTATCATTTTTTCCGGATTTGATGAATTCGAATATGCCAAGGAGGCGATCCGTCTGCAGGCGGAGGAGTATATCCTCAAGCCTGTTGATGCGGATGAAATGAAGAAGGTATTTGAACGGATCAGGGACTCTCTGGACAGGGAACTGGATGCCAGGCAGAATGTCAAGAAGCTGGAGACTTACTATATGGAGAGTCTGCCGCTTCTGCAGGAAACCTTTTACATGTCCCTGGTGGAGGGGACAATTCCCGAAAATGAACTCCAGAAGTATCTCGACGACTACCGGATTGACCTGAATGAGCGCTATTATGCCGCGGCTGTGCTTCATATCTCCGAATCGTGCAGGCCGGAAGGCATTTCCATGATGCTGCTGAATGTGTCGGTCAGAAAACTGGCGGAGGAGCGTCTGGGAAAGAAGTATGATACGAAGTTCTTCTCCTATCTGGGCAATACGGTGGCGATTGCACAGTTCTCCGATTCAGATCAGATCAAGCAGTTTACCGATGAATGTGACCGTTTCTGCAGACTTGCGGCAGGCCTGTGCAAGGCTGTGGTGACCATCGGCATCGGCCAGCTCTGCAGTGAGCTTACGGAACTGCCTGTTTCCTACCGCGGCGCACGCGATGCCGTCAGCAGCCGTGTGCTTTACGGAAGAGGCCAGGCAATCAATATCTCCGAAGTCATGCCTGAAGAAATCGGTCCGGCTGTTTCCGTAAACAAGACCGGTCTGCATGAGATTTTCAAGAGCATCCGCATGAAGGACGAGGACAGCACAAGGGCAGCGGCAGAAAACTATTTCTCCGGTGAGCTTTCCAGAGTCAGGACAGTCGGGGAATATAATTTTGTGACATCGGATATTGCCGGGGAAATATACCGTTTTGCGGAATCATGTTCACTTTCACCGGAGGAAGTGTTTGAGGGCGAGGATGATATTTACGCAGCCGTCAAGCAGATGTCCCGTGATGAAATGAAGAACTGGGCGGTTGGATGCTGCATCAGAATGCAGCGGATCATCAACGAGAGAAGAACGGACAACAACAGATCCTTTGTCGCCAAGGCGGTGGATTATGTAAAGGAGCATTATGATGATCCGGAGCTTAACGTGGACAGCATATGTGCTTATCTGGGTGTCAGTTCAGCTTATTTTTCCACGATGTTCAAGCGTGAGACAGGCAAGGCGTTTACTACCTATCTGACGGATATCCGTATGAACAAGGCGGTTGAGCTTCTGATTGAGGAAGATGAAAAAACCTACGTCATAGCCAGACGGGTCGGATACACGGACCCGAACTATTTCAGCTATGTGTTCAAAAAGCAGTTCGGTATGTCACCGTCAAAATATAAAGCAGGGAAGAACTGATGAAGAATAAAGGGAATTACATAAAAAGGATGATCGGAACCGGCAGCAGCAAGCTGTCTGTTCGTGCGATTATCCTGATTTCATATTCCCTGACGTTTGCGGCAATCATGTCGCTGCTGGGCATTCTTCTCTATGTGCAGTTTGTACAGAGAATGAAGGCACAGATGACATCCAGCACTTCCCAGCTGACGGAACGGGTCGTGTCATCTCTTGAAGATTATCTGACGGGCATGCGCAGGCTTTCCGATTCTCTTTACTATGAAGTCATCAAGGAAAAGGACTTTTCCAGTGAGAACGCAGATGCCGAAATGACGGTTCTGTATGAGGCAAACAGCGACAATCTTGTTTCCCTTGCCCTGTATTCCCACGGCGGAACGCTGATTTCAGCCGCTCCGACAGCCGTACAGAAGCAGAATCTGGATGTAACCAGGGAAAGCTGGTTTACCGAGGCTGTTGCCAGACCGGAAAACAATCATTTTTCCATTCCGCATGTGCAGGATATATTTGACAACAGGGACTATCAGTATCACTGGGTCATTTCATTAAGCCGAGCGGTTGAACTTACCATCAACGGCAGGCCGAGGGACGGCGTTCTGCTGGTCGACATGAACTTCAGCTCGATTGAACAGATGCTGAATGAAGTGAACGGAAGCGGTTCCTATTATTCCTATCTGACCGATTCCGACGGCCGTATTATTTACCATCCGCAGATGATGCAGATTTATGCCGGTGTCATGACTGAAGACAACGCCGCGGCTGCCCGCCTTGAAGACGGTGTGCATAATATGTACCTGAACAATGAGAACAGGGTTGTCATCGTTGATACGGTCAGCTATACCGGATGGAAGATGATCAGCGTCATACCGGAAAGCGCCATCTCGATCGGTGCGAATTCAATCAAATACTATATCCTTGTCATTGTTGCCCTGCTTACGATGATGATGCTGATCATCAACAGGCTGATTGCCGACAACATTACGGAACCTCTGGAAATGCTGGATGACTCCATGGACAATTCCGGCGTCATAGCCCGGGAGGTGTATGACAGGGGTTCGCGTGAGGTGGTTCATCTGGCCAGAACGCTGGAGGCCTACAAGGAAAGCAATGACAGGCTGATGAAGGATATTGTGACGGAGCAGGAGGAAAAGCGCCGCATGGAGCTGGCTGCCCTGCAGTCGCAGATCAATCCGCACTTCCTTTACAATACGCTTGACAGCATTGTCTGGATGATCGAAGGGGAACAGTACAAAGGCGCTGTTTCCATGATTACGCAGCTGGCCAGGGTTTTCCGCATATCCCTGAGCCAGGGCAAGACAATCATACCGATCGGCGACGAGCTTCAGCATGCCGCCAACTATATGAATATTCAGGCAGTGCGCTTCAAGAACAAGTTCACTGTCATCTATGACCTTGATGAAAGTCTCAACGGTTTCAGCACCGTAAAGCTGATTCTTCAGCCGATTCTGGAAAACGCGATTTACTACGGCGTGAAGGATATGGATGAGGACGGTGAGATCAGGGTCAGAACATACCGTGACAATGACGAGATCATTATGTCCGTGCAGGACAACGGCTTCGGCATGATGCCGCAGGAAGCTGCGCATCTGCTGGATGAAGACAGAAGCCACGTTCCCCACAGGGGCTCCGGTGTCGGTCTTTACAACGTGCACAAGCGGATCCAGCTGATGTTCGGGGAACAGTACGGACTGACAATTGAAACTGAGCCTGATATGGGAATGAAGGTCATGGTTCACCTGCCTGTCATTCCGTACAGTGAAGCACAGGCACTGAACGGCCGGGAGGACAGGAAGAATGAAGTGGAATAAACTGTATTTTCCGGCAGCGATTCTGGGGCTTCTGGCTCTGAGCATCCTCGGCATTTTTGCGTATTTTGATGAGGAGGAGGTTGTCCGCTATCAGATTTCCATCATCGTCGACAACAGTTCCCACGGCAAGTGGAACAGATTCCGCGCGGGACTGGAAAACGCATCGGATGACTTTGACGTCAGTCTGAACTATGTCATGACGGAATCTCTGACGGATACCGAACAGGAAATCAAGCTCATCAGCAATGAGATCAGTGCCGGATGCGATGCAGTCATTGTGCAGTTTGCGGAAGCTGATGATGAAATTGAGGCGATTTCCGACATTGACATCAAGACGACGCTGGTGATCGTTGCCAATCCTGTGGATGTTCTTTCGACTTCCAGCAGTATGGTTCCGGTAATCTGTCCGGACGGACGCCTGACCGGCGCTGCGGCAGCGGAAAAGCTGCTTGAGAACAGCAGGGATGAAGCACTCCGGGTGGGAATCATCAGCGGCTCCCTGAAGCAGAATGTGATGCAGGAACGGCTGGACGGTTTCATGAATGTGCTGAGCGGAGGTGCTGCAGAAGCGGTATGGGTCAGTGAGTCCGGGATTCCTGAGGATGCATACAAAAATACGGATGTCCTGGCTGCCCTGGACAATGAAAGTCTTGAGGCGGCGGTTGATTATGTTCTGGAACATCCCGAAGCAGATATCAGAATTTACGGAATCGGCGGATCCGACAAGACGGTTTACTGGCTTGATCACGGTGAAATCGATGCCATGGTTGTTACGGATGATTTTACGATGGCGTATTCTGCCGTTAAGACCGCCGTTGATCTTCTGAAATATCACGATTATGACAGAACCGAAAAGGTCAGCATCGGCTTTGCGGTTGTTACAAAAGAAAACATGTACTCATACGAAAACCAGCACATGCTTTTTCCTGAGATACATTGACGGGAGGTACTATGAAGAAGCTGCTTTCTCTCATGCTGGCGGTATTCCTTGCCGGATGCACTGCCAGAACGCCTACGGAACAGAAGATCCGCATCGGTGTTACGGTATATGACCAGTACGATACATTTATCAGTGAACTGATCAGCACTTTTAATGCGGACATTGCCGGCCGGGAGAACATCACGGTGGACAATTACAGCGCGTCGAAGAACCAGCTGACACAGAACAAGCAGGTCCAGCAGATGATCAATGACGGCTGCAATGTCATATGTGTCAATCTGGTTGACAGGACGGAGCCCAGCCGGATCATAGAAGCTGCCAGAAAAGCAGGCGTTCCGGTGATTTTCTTCAACAGGGAGCTTGTCGAAGAGGATCTGATGCAGTGGGAGGGTCTCTATTATATCGGTGCCGATGCCGAGGAATCAGGCATCATCCAGGGCCAGATCGCCGCGGATATCATCCGGAATACAGCGGCGGACAGAAATGAGGACGGACTGATCAGCTATATCGTTCTTGAAGGGGAAGCCGGACATCAGGATGCCATCGTACGCACGGAGAAGTCCGTAGGGACACTGATGGAGGAAGGCATTCAGGTGGAAAAGCTGGGTTCTGCGATTGCCAACTGGAACCGTTCGCAGGCACAGACCCGCATGGCCCAGTATATTGATCAGTTCGGCACGGATATCGAGCTTGTTCTCGGCAACAACGATGATATGGCTCTGGGGGCGATTGATGCCTATAAAAGCAGCCGCATCAGTGAAGAGGACTGGCCGGTGATTGTCGGCATTGACGGCACGGAGCCCGGACTGAAGGCAGTCATCGACGGGGATCTGGACGGAACCGTATACAATGACAGCAGGGGTCAGGCTGAGGCAATGGCAGCGCTGGCTTATGCACTTGCGGCCGGTGAGAGTACGGAAAATCTCAGTTTAAAAGACGGAAAGTATATCCGTCTTCCTTATCTGAGAATTACTGCGGAGAATGCCGCGGATTATCTGGAACAGGCTTCGTCCCAGTAGACATCGCCGTTTTCAATCAGCGAGAGGTAAGCATTCTTCATGATATGGTAAAGAGGCTCTGCCTCTTTTTCATATCCGTACCATGAGGGGATGGTCTTTGTGACATCGATAATGTCATGGGCGATCCGGAGTGCGGTGTTTTTGTCCGATACCTGCATGAGTCCGAAGACTGCCGAGCGGTATGTTTTTGAATTGGCAAAGGATGTGATGCATGTCCTTGCAAAGTCCTCCCATTCCTCACGCAGGACTTCGCTGTATTCAAAATCGACAAGGCACAGGGCAGCCAGATAGGAACGCACCTCTTTGGCGAAGGTCTTTCTGGTGAGGAAGGTTGGCCTGTCATTCCCGCTGACCTTGATCATCAGCCAGGCATTCATAAACAGGTCGGGCCGTTTGGTGCGGATTCTGCCGTAGCGCTTCCGGAGGATTTCAAGACGCCTTGCATCATCTGCGGAGTCGGGACTGATGCGCAGTATTTCACTGAGGCAGTCTTCTCTTTTGTTGATATCGGTAATGTCGTAGTAATGCGCAGGCCAGTTCTCGAGATAATCGGTCTGTACGGCGGTTTCTTTGATCAGGGCCATCAGCGGATATGTCCTTCCCCGTAGATGACATACTGATATGTGCAGAGCTCTTCAAGTCCCATGGGGCCTCTGGCATGAAGCTTCTGGGTGGAGATGCCCATTTCGCATCCCAGTCCGAATTCGCCGCCGTCGGTGAAACGGGTGCTGGCATTGACATAGACGCAGGCGCTGTCAACCATGGAGGTGAAGCGTGCGGCTGCGGATTCATCAGCGGTCACGATGCAGTCGCTGTGGTGTGTTCCGTGCAGATTGATATGGGCAATTGCCTCATCGGTATCCTTTACGATTCCCACTGCGAGAATGTAATCCAGGAATTCCGTGTCAAAATCGACCTCGTTGGCATGCAGTCCGGGAATGATGCCGATTGCCTTTTCATCAAGTCTCAGTTCCACGGGGTGCTCACCGTAGCAGAGTCTGTCCCGGACTAGGGGAAGGAATTCCTCTGCGATATTTTCATGTACAAGCAGGACTTCCGCAGCGTTGCAGACGGCGGGTCTGCTTGTTTTTGCGTTTTCGATGATATTGAGTGCTGTTTCGAAATCGGCGCTTTCATCCACGTAGACATGGCAGATTCCGGTCCCGGTTTCAATGACCGGAACAATGGCATTTCTGACAACGGAATCGATGAGATTCTTTCCGCCGCGCGGAATCAGAAGATCGACCTGTCCCTTTGCCTTCATCAGCTCCTCGGCGCCTTCATGGCTTCTGTCATGCACCAGCTGGATTCTGTCCCTGCTCAGACCTACGTCCTCAAGGCCTTTCTGAAGCGCTGCGGTAATGGCAAGACTGGACAGCCAGCAGTCACTGCCGCTTCTGAGCACGGCCACATTGCCGCTTTTCAGCGTCAGGGCGGCAACATCGGAAGTGACATTCGGTCTGCTTTCATAAATCACGGCAACCACGCCGAACGGCACGGCTTTCTTTTCAATGCGCAGTCCGTCTTCACGGATTCTGACATTCAGCGTTCTTCCGCAGGGGGCCGGCAGGTCTGCGACCTCGCGGATGCCTTTTGCCATGCTCTGAATGCGCGCCTCTGTCAGAAGCAGTCTGTCCTTCATGGCTTCGGAGAGCCTGCCTTCCGCTTCACGCATATCAACGGCATTTGCCTGCAGGATCGCTCCGGCATTTTCCTCGAGTGAGGCAGCCATGGCAAACAGTGCATTGTCCAGTACTTCTTCGGAAGGAACGGGTTTGCATTTTTCTGCGTTTGCCCGCTTCAGGATTTCTTTTGTTTCAAGGAATTCGAACATATTTACACCTTCTTCCCGATAAATTTTGTGCCGCAGGCCTTTCCTTCGATAATGTCATACAGAAGTTCGGGTCTGCTGCCGCCGCATATGATGGTATCGATGCCGCAGGCCATGCAGGCCTTTGCGGCGTTCAGTTTTGTCAGCATTCCGCCGGTTCCGACAGTGCTGCCGCTGCCCTTGGCCAGGCGGTAAAGATCGTCCGTAATCTCTGTAACGCAGGGGATCAGTTCGGCATCCGGACTGACGGAGGGATCGTCGGTATACAGTCCTTCGGTATCCGTCAGCATCACCAGCAGATCGGAATGCAGGCAGCAGGCTACGCTGGCAGCCAGACTGTCATTGTCGCCGAAGGCAATTTCTGCTGTTGCCATGGTGTCGTTTTCGTTCAGAATCGGAAGCACGTTCAGCTCGAGAAGCCTGAACAGGGTGTTTTCGAAGTTTTTTCTTCTGTCGGGATGTTCGAGGTCATCGGCCGTCAGAAGAATCTGGGCAACGGTATGCGAATACTCGCTGAACAGCTTGTCGTAGATGTACATCAGTTCACACTGTCCTACGGCAGCGGCTGCCTGCTTTGTCGGCATGTCTGCCGGTCTTCCGGGAAGACCGAGACTGCCGGTTCCCATGCCTATGGCGCCGGAGGATACCAGGATGATCTGGTTTCCGGCATTTTTCAGATCGGAAAGCACTTTGACCAGGTTTTCAATATGACGGATGTTGATCCGTCCCGTGGGATGCGCCAGCGTGCTGGTTCCCACTTTCACAGTGATTCGCGGCATGATCAGTTTCCTCTTTGTTTCATTGTACTAGAACAATGGGATTTTGGCTGATTTTTTGATGTTTCTGTCCGGTGATTCAGAAAAAAACGTTTCTTTTGATAAAGAAACGTCAACCCCGTCTCCGCCCTCACGTCCGGATCAATGCGCGGTAGTAAGAATGATTTGTAACTGTGCAGATGTGCGCTGTCGGAGCATTACAGTAACGGGATAACCCCGGAATACCTGCTCTTCGGTATGATCTGGCGTGGACTCATTCTCAGCCACAGAGATGCATTCGCCTCCGTCCGCTACCACTTTCTGTTACTTCAGTTCCGTGGTCCAGTTGACTGACTGGATCAGATTTTCCGTGATCCGCAGCTGTCTGGACATGTCATCAATCTGCTTCTGCAGATCCTTTACGTCAACCGTGCTGAGGATTCTGATTTCGGTTCTGGCTGCCCGCTTGGCAATGCTGGAAGCCTCCGCTGCAAGACTTCTGTATGATGCGATCTTCTGAATCAGAACATCCCGTCCGGCAATCAGTTCCGTCAGGGTTTTGTCCCCGACGACGGTTGTGCTGTTGGTCAGATTGATTCCGGCTATCAGCTGTTCAAGCCGTTCAAAGCATGCATCCGCCTGCCTGAGCAGATCGGCAGGGTCTTCTGCGGGAGGTTCGCCTTCCTGCGCTGTTGCATTGAGGCTGAGCCTGCTGTTAAGCTGCTGGATTTTACGGTTCAGGTCCGCTCTTTCCTGAAGTGCTTCTGCTAATTTCATATGCTTTCTCCTGACAACTGTATTATAGCCTTATTTCTTCCGGGCAGGGAGAATAAGTCATATTCAAAGAAAAAGAACCTGCTGCGAATCAGGCTCTTCTTTCTCATTCCGGATTCTGCATGCCGCAGGATCCGCAGTAACTTGACAGCCCGGTTTCCAGGAAGGGTAACATTGCGGCAGTGCAGGAGAACGTTTTTTTGTGAAGGAGTTATGATTACTGCCGTATGTCTGTTTCCGAGCGGTTAGTCTTAACTAACTGATGTAAATATACAACAGGATTATATCTGTGTCAACAGAAACAATCAGGAAAATCATCAGGATTGACAGATACCCCTCGGGGGTATATCTTGATCATGTAATACCCCGTGGGGGTATGGGAGAACGATATGTCTGAAGAAAATACGAACTGTGAATACTGCGGACACCGGCATAAGGAAAGAACGCAGGAGGAACAGAAGACACTGATCACCCGTCTGAGAAAAGTGGAGGGACAGATCAGGGGAATCGAAAAGATGGTGGAAAACGGAGCCTACTGTCCGGATATTCTGATTCAGGTTCAGGCCGCGACAAGTGCGCTGAACAGTTTCAACAAATATCTGCTGGGCTGTCATATCCGCAGCTGTGTTGCACAGGATATCAGGGCGGGACACGATGAAGCGATTGATGAGCTTGCGGAAGTCCTGCAGAGGCTGATGAAGTAGAAAGAAGGTTTTCGTATGGAACAATATACGGTTACAGGCATGAGCTGTGCAGCCTGCCAGGCAAGAGTGGAAAAGGCTGTTTCCGGTGTGCCGGGAGTAACATCGTGCGCAGTGTCGCTGCTGACGAATTCCATGGGCGTTGAGGGAAGTGCCTCAAGCAGCGAGATTATTGCGGCAGTGGAAAAAGCCGGATACGGGGCGGCTGTCAAAGGTGCCGGGGCGAGAGTCAGCTCCGCAGACAGGCTTGCGGCAGAGGAGGATGCGCTGAAGGACAGGGAAACACCGAAGCTGAAGCGGAGACTGATTCTTTCCGTCGGCTTCCTGCTGGTTCTGATGTACATTTCCATGGGCCACAAGATGTGGGGCTTTCCGCTTCCTGCATACTTTGAAAATAATTATCCCGGTCTGACCCTGACCCAGCTTCTGCTGGCGGTCATTGTCATGATCATCAATCATAAATTCTTTACCAGCGGATTCAGGTCACTGTTTCACGGTGCTCCGAATATGGACACGCTGGTTGCCCTGGGCTCGGCTGTTTCCTTCGGATGGAGCACTGCGGTGTTTTATCAGATGTGCGGAATGATTGCCCGGGGAGCCTCATCAATGGATCTGATGGAGCTGTATCACAATGAACTGTACTTTGAAAGTGCGGCTATGATTCCGGCGCTGATCACCGTTGGCAAGATGCTTGAGGCAATGTCAAAGGGAAGAACCACGGATGCCCTGAAAGGGCTGATGAAGCTGGCACCGAAAACAGCGGTCGTGGAACGCGGCGGTGCCGAAACGGAAGTGGGCATCGATGAAGTGGCTGCGGGTGATGTCTTTGTCGTAAGACCCGGTGAAAGCATTCCGGTTGACGGCATCATTCTCACCGGTGAGAGTGCAGTCAACGAGTCGGCGCTGACCGGCGAATCGATTCCCGTCGACAAAGTTCCCGGAGACCGGGTATCGGCTGCGACGATCAATACTTCCGGATTTATCCGCTGTCAGGCGACCAGGGTCGGTGAAGATACGACACTGTCACAGATCATCAGAATGGTTTCCGATGCGGCTGCGACAAAGGCACCGATTGCCAGAATCGCCGACCGGGTATCGGCAGTGTTCGTTCCGGCTGTCATCGTGATCGCTGCCGTGACAGCTGCCGGATGGCTGATTGCCGGACAGTCCCTGAGCTTTGCCCTTGCCAGAGGCATATCCGTGCTTGTGATTTCCTGTCCGTGCGCACTCGGTCTTGCGACGCCGGTCGCGATCATGGTCGGCAGCGGACTTGGCGCAAAGAACGGCGTGCTGTTCAAGACGAGCGAAGCACTGGAGCAGCTGGGAAGAGTGCAGATTATTGCCCTTGATAAAACAGGAACGATTACCAGCGGCCAGCCGGAAGTGACCGATGTGATCCCGGCAGACGGATTCACTGAAAGAGACCTGCTTGAGGATGCCTGTGCTCTGGAAAAGAAGTCAGAGCATCCGCTTGCCCGTGCCGTTACGGAATATGCCGGAAAGAACCATATCACCGCGGCGGATGTGACGGATTTCCGTGCCCTTGCCGGAAACGGTCTGACAGGGAAACGGGACGGCGTCAGTCTTTACGGCGGAAGCTTAAGATTCATTTCCGGAAGGACTGCAGTGCCACGGAAAATCAGGGAACAGAGTGAAAAGCTCGCCGGCGAAGGAAAAACGCCGCTGTTCTTCGAACGGGACGGAAAACTGCTCGGAATTATCGCCGTGGCTGATACAATCAAGGAGGATTCTCCTGCCGCTGTCAGCGAACTGAGGAATATGGGCATCGAAGTCGTCATGCTTACCGGAGACAATCAGCGTACGGCTGATGCCGTGGGAAGACAGGCAGGCGTGGACAGAGTCGTTGCCGGCGTGCTGCCGGACGGCAAGGAAGCGGTCATCCGCAGACTGCAGGAGCGCGGAAAAGTAGCCATGGTCGGAGACGGCATCAATGACGCTCCGGCACTGACCAGGGCGGATACCGGAATTGCCATCGGTGCGGGAACCGATGTGGCAATTGACAGTGCGGATGTCGTTCTGATGAATTCGAAGCTGTCGGATGTTTCCGCCGCTGTCAGACTGTCACGTCAGACATTGACGAATATCCGCGAGAATCTGTTCTGGGCATTCTTCTACAACGTAATATGCATTCCGCTTGCGGCAGGTCTGTATGCGTACAAGATGAATCCGATGGTCGGTGCTGCGGCCATGTCGCTGTCAAGCTTCACCGTATGCATGAATGCACTGCGTCTGAATCTGTTTGACATGCACAGCACAAAGAAAGACAGAAAGATGCGTCATCCGGCACTGCCCGGTACGGAGCCCGAAGCACCCGAAGAAGAGCCGGTGCAGACGGAAACGAAAGTCCTGCATGTCGGCGGGATGATGTGTGCGCACTGCGAAGCGACGGTAAAGAAGGCGCTTGAGGCAATTGACGGCGTGGAGGAAGCCGCGGCTGATTATAAATCAGATTCCGTTACGGTACGGCTGAGCAGTCCCGTGGATGAGGAATTATTCAGAAAAGCCATTGAAGACAAAGGCTATGAGTATAAAGAAGAAAAGGAGACTGAAGAAATGAAGGAAACAGTAAGAATTGACGGCATGATGTGCTCGCACTGCGAGGCAACCGTAAGAAAGGCGCTCGAAGCGCTGGACGGCGTGGAAAGCGCAGAGGTCAGCCATGAAAAGGGCACAGCGGTGCTGACACTTTCCAGGGCTGTCGATGAGGCAGTGATCAGAAAAGCCGTCGAAGACAAAGACTACGAATTCAAGGGAATCGACGCCTGAGAAGCCGGTGCTGCAAAGCCGGGCATGCGCAATGCATGCCTTTTTCTTTTACGGCGGAAAAAACTGATATAGTTAATAAGAGAGAAGTTGTCTGAAGGAGATCATAATGAATCAGAAATATCAGGCTTTATTTACTCCCTGGAAAATCGGAAACTGTGAAATAAAGAACAGGATCGTCATGACTTCCATGGGCGGAACAAATCTGTTCGGCTGGATGGAACTCAATCATTTTGACCGTGAAGGCGCAGAGTTCATTAAAAAAGTCGCTGAAAACAATGCAGGTCTGGTGCTTCCCGGCTGCCAGCCTGTCTGCAGTCCGATGTTCAAACAGTGGCTTCACAAAAACAGAAAGATGTTCCGGGATCTGGCGGAATGGATGCCGGAGTTTCACAAAACGGGAGCGAAGCTGTTCGTGCAGCTGACAGCCGGATTCGGCAGAAGCTTTACGGTATCGCCGATGATGGAAAAACTGTATACGGACAGGTTCCTGCGGGCGGTTTCCAGACCGGTGATGGACCTTGACCTGATTACCGCATCCGCTTCCGCATCTGAAAACAGATGGTCCGATCTGGTTCCCTCGCGCCAAATGACGAAGAAGGAAATCGGAAGAATCGTGGAATCCTTTGCGGAAAGTGCACGGCTTCTGAAGGAGGCAGGTGTGGACGGCGTGGAGGTTCATGCCGTTCATGAAGGTTATCTGCTGGATCAGTTTACGCTGAAATATGTCAACAGAAGAACAGATGAATACGGCGGAAGCTTTGAAAACCGCTACCGTTTCCCCGTTGAAATCGTCAGGGCCATCAAAAAGGCATGCGGCGATGATTTCCCGGTATCCCTGCGGTACAGTGTTGTTTCCAAAACAAAGGGATTCCGCAGCGGTGCGCTTCCCGGAGAGGATTATGAAGAGGCGGGCCGCACTATGGAGGAATCAGAGCGTGCCGCAAAGTACCTGCAGGATGCCGGATATGACATGCTGAACTGCGACAACGGAACATACGACGCATGGTACTGGTCGCATCCGCCTGTATATATGCCCGAAAACTGCAATCTGGAGGATGCGGAGCATATTAAGAAATTTGTGGATATTCCGGTGGTATGCGCAGGCAGGATGAATCCGGAAACAGCCGCACAGGCTGTTGCGGAAGGAAAACTGGACGGCGCCGGATTTGCCAGACAGTTCCTTGCCGATCCGGAATGGGTCAGCAAGCTGAAGGATGACAGGGAGGATGAAATCCGTCCCTGCATTCTCTGCCATAACGGATGCTTCAACATGTCGCACTACAAAGGCGTGCCGAATGATCAGGACCTGTATGATTCCCTGCATCTCAGCAGATGTGCCGTCAATGCCGAGACCATGCAGACGGGGAAGCATTATATCAGAAAGACGGATCATCCGAAGACCGTGGTGATTGTGGGCGGAGGCATCGGCGGAATGGAAGCCGCGCGTGTTCTGAAGCTCAGGGGACATCATCCGGTGATTTATGAAAAGAGTGACAGGCTGGGCGGTGTCTTTATTCAGGCATCCTCGGAAAGCTGTAAGGGAAAGCTCAGGGATCTTCTGGAATGGTACCGGAAACAGATGAGGGATCTTGAGATCGATGTCCGTACGGGCCATGAAGTGCATTCCCTGAAGGAATTCGGTGAGGATGCCGAAGTGATTCTGGCATCCGGTGCCGTGCCGCGGCTTCTGACGCAGGTCAGGGGATATGAAAAAATGATTGAAGCCTGCGATTATCTCAGCGGAGCTCCGGTCGGGGAGACAGTGGCTGTGATCGGCGGCGGACTGACCGGCTGCGAGATCGCCCTGGAACTGTATCTGCAGGGGAGGAAGCCTGTCATCGTGGAAATGAAGAATGACCTGGTTCCGCAGAAGGGCGTCTGTCTTGCCAACAGTTCCTGGCTGCGTGAGTTCTTTGCATGGAAACAGGTGCCGGTATATCTTGAGACGGTTCTGAAGGAAGTTGATGACGGCAGGATCGTGTGCACAGGCAGAAACGGGGACTTTGAAATTGCCTGTGACAGCGTCATATCTTCAGCCGGCTATATTCCTTCACCGGCATTTAAAGCCGGAAAACATGTGCATCCGGTCGGAGACTGCAGGAAAGTCGGAAACCTGCGCACCGTAATCTGGGATGCATATGAGACTGCAATGAAGATATAGGCAGGCAAATATTGAACGGCGGGGACCGTTTCAGATAAAATGGATGAGCGAAAGGATTTTTTCTGATGAATGACAGAGCATTCGAAATATTGGAGACAAAGCAGAGAGTACAGGCTGACAACGAAAAGGAAGCACAGAATGTCAGGAACCTGCTCAGAGAAAAGAAGGCTTTCATGGTCAATCTGATGGCCTCACCGGGTGCCGGAAAAACGACACTGCTGGTCAGAACCATCAGGGCGCTGAAGGATGTTTACCGGATCGGTGTCATGGAGGCGGACGTTGACTCCGACGTGGACGCACGGACGATCTCGGAACTCGGCGTCAGAGTGATACAGCTTCATTCCGGTGGGCTGTGCCACATGGATGCGGACATGACAAAAAGAGGTCTGGAAGGGCTGAATCCCGACGGGCTGGATCTGATCTTCCTGGAGAATATCGGCAATCTGGTATGTCCGGCGGAGTTCGATACGGGAGCCGCGAAAAAGGTTATGATCCTGAGTGTTCCGGAGGGCGATGACAAGCCGCTGAAGTATCCGCTGATGTTCAGCGTCAGTGACTGTCTGCTGATCAATAAAACCGATACGTGTGCGGTATTTGATTTTGATTTTGACGCATGTGCACAGCGGGCCCGGAAGCTGAATCCGGACATCACGGTGATTCCGCTGTCAGCGCTGACAGGGGACGGATTTGACGCATGGATCAGCTGGCTGAAGCAGCAGGCGGAAGACTGGAGAAACAGTTTATGAAAGTCATTGAACTCAAGGCAAGCGTGACTGCTTCCAATGACAGGGAAGCGGAGAAACTGCGGAGACAGATGAAGCAGAAGGGTGTTCTTCTGATCAATCTGATGTCTTCGCCGGGAAGCGGAAAGACTACGCTTCTTTCCAGGACAATCACCGATATGAAGGATATCGGGATTGCTGTTCTGGAAGCGGACATTGATTCGGCGGTCGATGCCGAACGGATTGAGGCGCTGGGTGCCAGAGCCGTTCAGGTGCATACCGACGGAATGTGCCACATGGATGCCGGCATGACGCAGCGCGGTCTGTCGGAAATGAATTTTGAAGGAATTGATCTGGCATTCCTGGAGAATATCGGAAATCTGATCTGTCCTGCGGAATATGATACCGGTGCGGGAAAGAATGTCATGATTCTGAGCGTGCCGGAGGGCGATGACAAGCCGCTGAAGTACCCGCTGATGTTTCAGCAGAGCGATGCGCTTGTGATATCCAAAACGGATGCCCTTCCGTGGTTTACGTTTGATACGGAGAAATGCATCAAACGAGCGAAAATGCTGAATCCTGCGATTGAAATCTTCCCGGTCAGTGCGAAGACCGGCGAAGGAATGGACGCCTGGGAGAACTGGCTCCGGAAACAGATCGCAGACTGGAGGAAATAAGGAGAACTGCATATGAAGCCCCAGCTTAACAGAATGGTCAATGAATGGGACGCAGCCCATTATCAGGACCCCAATTACGTTCCGGCAGATCCGGAGAAAGCCAGACTTGTATTAAAGCTCGGCATGATGATCACTGACAGATACCTTGTGAAGTATACCCGTTCCATGAATTACACGGATCCGGAATACTGGATGCTGGACGAGGTGCTGACCAAGGAGGAAGTGAAATTCCTTCTGAGTTTCAGGAAGACGCGTGTGAACTATGACATGGAGAAGCTGGCTGAGATCAACGGCATGACCATGGAAGACACGGAGAAGATGGTCAAGCATCTGCTCTGGGTCGGCATGCTGGAATCCAACCGTGAGACACCGGACAAGCATATGGTTTACGATGTGCCGATTTTTGTGCCGGGTGCCGCCGAATTCATGGTCATGAATACGGAACTGATCAAAGAGCATCCTGCGCTTGCGACATTCTTCAACCTGATGACGCAGATGCCGCTGGAAAACGTCACACCGATGATCCCGCCGGGAGGCGCCGGTGTCGGCATGCACGTCATTCCTGTTGAAAAGGCAATCGGCCATGAAAGCCACAGTGCGGATGTCGAGCATATCAGCCACTGGCTGGATGTCTATGACAAGTATTCCGTGGGAATCTGCACATGCCGCAGACAGCAGACGATGAGAGGCGAAGGATCCGGCGAAATCGAAGGTGAATTCTGCATCGGCGTCGGCGATATGGCGGAATACTGCGTCAACAGGGGCATGGGCAGATACATTTCCAGAGATGAAGTTCTCGAGATCTGCGAGCGTGCGGAAAGACACGGCTTTGTCCATCAGATAACGAATATCGACGGTGAAGAGAAGATTGTCGCCATCTGCAACTGTGCACCTGGCGTGTGCAATGCCCTGCGTACATCGCAGCTTTACAACACGCCGAATATGTCCCGCAGCGCCTACCGTGCGCATGTCGAAAAGGCAAAGTGCACAGCCTGCGGCAAGTGTGTTGAGGTATGTCCCGTCGGTGCTGCAAAGCTCGGCCAGAAACTCTGCACGATTCACGGCAATATCCGCTATCCGAAGACACTTCTGCCGGATGAAACTGCATGGAGTGCGGAAAAGTGGAATCCGAACTACCGTGAGGACGCAAAGATCAACTGCTATGACACCGGAACATCACCCTGCAAGACGGCATGTCCCGCACATCTGCCGGTACAGGGATACATTAAAATGGCAGCTGAGGGCAGATATCTTGATGCCCTGAAGCTGATCAAGCAGGACAACCCGCTTCCTGCGGTATGCGGCGCCGTATGCAACAGAAGATGCGAGGATGCGTGCACAAGAGGAACGATTGATGAGCCGATCGCAATCGACGAGATCAAGAAGTTCATCGCTGCCCGGGAACTGAATGCCGAAACAAGATATGTGCCGGTCTGTGAAAAGGATGACGGCGGCATGTGGGATGACCATTATAAGATCGCTGTCATCGGTGCCGGTCCCGCCGGACTCAGTGCGGCTTATTATCTGCGTCAGCACGGATATCCGGTTACGGTGTTTGAGAAGGAAGCGAAGGCAGGCGGCATGCTTACCTACGGCATTCCGACTTTCCGTCTGGAAAAGAACGTCATCGATGCCGAGATCGACGTGATAAGGCAGATGGGCGTTGAATTCAGATTCGGTGTCGAGGTCGGAAAGGATATTTCGATCTGCGATCTCAGACATGAAGGATACAAGGCGTTCTATATCGCAATCGGTGCCCAGGGCGGCAGACTTGCCGGTGTTCCCGGTGAAGATGCGGAAGGCGTTCAGACGGGCATTGACTTCCTCAGAAAGGCCAATGCTGATCAGGGCATGCGCCTGCACGGGGATACCGTGGTCATCGGCGGCGGAAACGTCGCGGTTGACGTTGCGAGAACCGCAGTCCGCATGACGGGCGGCAGGGTTACGATGCTGTGCCTGGAAGGCGCGCATGAGATGCCGGCAGCGGCGGATGAAGTGGAAGACGCAAAGGCTGAAGGCATTGAAGTGAAGAACGGCTGGGGTCCGAAGGAAATCCTTTCCGAAAACGGAAAGGTAACCGGTGCAGTCTTCAAAAAGTGCACAAAGGTCTACGGCCCCGACGGAAGATTCGCTCCGGAATATGATGAGAGTGAAACCATCACGGTCCGCTGTGCAAATGTGCTGCAGTCAATCGGCCAGAGCATCATCTGGGGTGACCTGCTTAAGGACACAAAGGTTGAACTGAACAGAAACATGACAGCGAAGGCCGATGCCGTGACATATCAGACGGCAGAGCCGGATATCTTTGTCGGCGGTGACGTTTATACCGGACCGCGCTTTGCGATCGATGCGATTGCGGCCGGAAAGAAGGCACAGGATTCAATCAACAGATTCGTGCATCCGGGCAACAGTCTCACCATTGCAAGAGATCTCAGGGAATTCTGCGAACTGAACAAGGATGAGATCATTGTCGAGGAGTACGATACAAGCAGAAGACAGGTTCCGGGCAGAAAGGCAGTCGATGCGAAGAGCACGTTCGATGACGTCAGACTTGCCTTTACCGAGGAACAGGTGAAGAAGGAGGCCGCAAGGTGCCTTGGCTGCGGCGCGACTGTCGTGGATGAAAACAGATGCATCGGATGCGGACTCTGCACAACAAGATGTGAGTTTGATGCGATCCATCTGTCCAGGGATATCCCCGAGGCATCGACGATGATCCGCTGCGAGGACAAGCTGCCGGTGGTGGCTGCCTATGCCGCGAAGCGGGAGGCGAAGATTCTGCTGAACCGCAGGAAGAAATAAAATGCATGAAATGGGAATCGTCCTTCATCTGGCAAAGACACTGGATGAACTGGCGGAAGAACAGCACATTACAAAAATCGGGTCCGTCACCCTGCAGGTGGGCGAAGTATCCGGAATCATGACGGAGCTCTTCACCGATGCCTGGAATTATTTCAAGGTCAGGCATCCCGTTCTGACAGAGTCCGAGCTGATCCTGGAGACCCTGCCGGCGGTCACATACTGCCAAAACTGCGGAAAAACATATGAAACCGTGAAATACGGGAAGATCTGTCCGCACTGCGGAAGTCCGGAAACATACCTGCTTTCCGGAAATGAATGCATCATCAAGCAGATCGAGGCGGAAACCGAAGACGGTACGGAAAGCGAGGAGACGGTCACAATCGAGTGACCGTTTCTTTTTGGAAAAATACGTTATAAAATGAAAATTGTAAGGAGACTGATTATGAAGTGGAATATAGTAATGGACTCCAGCTGTGATACGGATGTTTATGAACATGAGAGTGATATCCGTTATGAAACGGTTCCGTTTGTAATTAACGTGGACGGTACGGATTATGTTGATACTCCCGATCTGGATCTGGCAGATCTGATTGACAGAATGGCAGAGTCAAAGACGGCCAACAGGACATCATGTCCGTCGCCGAACTGCTGGTATGAACAGTTCATGCGGGAAGGCAATGTATTTGCCGTGACTATTTCACGTGAGCTTTCCGGCAGCTACAACAGTGCAGTTTCCGCCATGAACATGGTTCATGAGGAAGATCCCGACAAAAAGATTGCCATCTTTAACACAAGAGGCACCGGTCCTACGGCGATTATTCTGATCCGCCGTCTGAGCAGATGGATCGACGAGGGATATTCGTTTGAGGAGATTGTCGCAAAAGCAGAGGACTTTATCGGAAATATCAAGATTATCTTTGCCCTGAGTTCCTTTGACAATCTGGTCAAAAACGGACGCATGAGCAGGATCGCCGGATTTGTGGCGAACAGACTCGGCTTCTGGGGCATCGGCATCGGCACGGATGAAGGAAAAATCCATATCAAGGCAAAAGTACGCGGAACAAGGAAAGTCGTAGAGACGATGATCCAGGATATGCTGGAGCGCCGTGTTCCGATTGAACAGGTTGTAATCAGTCACTGCTTCAATCCGGAAGTGGCGGAAAGCATCAGAAAAGCCGTACAGGAGAAATGGGCTCAGATCAAGGTCGATATTTATCCGACCAAGGGTCTGGACAGCTTCTATGCGGAAAAGAACGGGCTGATCGTCAGCTGGCACTGAACACGCACGGCCATCCCACGGGATGGCTTTTTATAAGAAACGGAGAATAATATGGAACACGTCCTGCTTCATACAAAGCTCGGGGACATTACCGGCATCAGCCTGGAGAATGCGGATTTCTTCCGCAATGTTCCCTTTGCGCATGCGGAGCGCTTTGAGCATCCGCATCTGATCGAACACTGGGAGGAAGAAATTGACGCCACCGTGACGGATATCAGCTGTCCCCAGTACGGAACATATCTGGATGAGTCACAGAAACCCCAGCCGTTCTTTTTCAACGAGTTCCGCAGGGGGGCACAGTTCAGATATGCCGAGAATCCGCTGACCATGAACATTATCAGGCCGAAAAACGCACGGAAGTGCCCGGTCCTTGTGTTTATCCACGGCGGGGGTTTCGAGACGGGAACCGTCGGCGAACTGCCCTACGGATCAAGTACGATGTACGCTGAGAGGGGCATTATCATGATTTCCCTGGGGCACCGTCTGAATGTATTTTCGCTGTACAGAAGTGAGAACTACGGACTGTATGACATGGCTGCCGGAATCCGGTGGATCCGCAGGCATATCGCTGACTTCGGCGGAG
Organism: Solobacterium sp.; assembly: GCA_024696355.1. Taxonomy (GTDB): domain Bacteria; phylum Bacillota_I; class Bacilli_A; order Erysipelotrichales; family Erysipelotrichaceae; genus Bulleidia. The sequence goes on along the minus strand of JAILGV010000070.1, from coordinate 15,426 downwards.
ATCCCGACATGATTACGGTGATGGGGCAGTCAGCCGGAGCCATGTCAATCATGGACCTGATGTACAGCGATCTTCTGAAAGGAAGCGTGAAGGGTGCCGTCATGATGTCCGGGTGCGGTGCGATTCCGCAGGTGCTCGGGCCCCTGACGCCGGAAGAAAGCAGTGCCTTCTGGGACAGGGTGGAGGCAGGATGCGGTGTATCCGGCAGGGAAGCCCTGAAGAAGGTGGATGCGGAGAAACTCTGGAGAGTCTGGTACGAGGCATCACGCAGTCCGTACAGTTTCAGGCTGATGCAGCCGGGGATTGACGGAACGATCATTTCCGATGCACCGGAAAAGCTGTTCAGAAAAAAGAAGGTGCTGGATATTCCGGTGATCTTCGGTGTGACTTCGCAGGACTTTATGCCGCTGTTTATGCTGGAAGCGGGATACAGGTTCGCAAACTGGAGCCGGAAAAACTACCGGATGCCGGTATACGGCTACTTCTTTGACCGGGTTCTTCCCGGCGGCAGCTTCAGATCCTTCCACTCCAGTGATCTCTGGTATATGTTCGGCAATATGGACAGAAGCTGGAGGCCGTTTGAAGAGAAGGACTATCAGCTCAGCGCACAGATGGCGGATTATATTGAAAGCTTTGTAAAGACGCAGAATCCCAACCGGGCAGGTCTTCCCCAATGGCTGCCCATCTGCTCGCAGAATAAAAACCTGCGCCTCTTCAACGGAGAGTCCGGCGGGATGATATCCCACAGGGACAGCTTCAGGAAGATCGTGCAGGTTATGAGAAGTGAAAAGGGACCGATGTAGCCAGTCAGCCGTTGACGGAAGCGTGAACTTCCTCAACGGTTTTCTTTGTCAGGTTGTATCCGAACTGAAGCATCAGGAACATGATCAGATAGATGACAAAGGGAACGATGGTCGCGATGGTGTAGATGCCGCTGTTTACGGATGCGGACTGTTCAATGACAGTGCTTGAGGAAACATATCCGATGGCGGCAAGCATCAGCGTGGAGCCGGCGCCGGCAAGGGTCTGGCCGAGCTTTCTGAAGAAAGAGAAGCAGGCGTAGGTTGTGCCTTCGCTTCTTCTGCCTGTTTTGTACTGATGGTATTCAATGACATCGGTTACCATGGCCCATACTTCCAGTGTGGCGAAGCACAGACCGAATCCGCTGAGCGTAATGACAGCGAGGAATACATAGGGATTGGTTGTTTTGACAAAGAACAGAATCAGGAAGGCGGCAGCGGCGAAGAAGGTGCCGAATGCACAGATTTCCTTCTTTCCGTATCTGGAGGCGAGTCTTCCGGTAAACGGCATGAGGATGACCATCGGCAGATATGTGGATACGGTTACCAGCGCAAACAGGCCGGGCTTTTCAAAGTAGTTCTTGAACAGATAGTTGAAGATGGTCTGTGTGTACATGGAACCGAAGATCATGAACATGGATGCGATGCACAGGGCAACGAAGGCACGGTCATGAAGCAGACGGACGAATGTTCTGATGAAGTTTTCCTTTTCCTGCTTTACCGGTGCGATATGCTCCCTGGTCAGTCTGAAGAATCCGTAGAAGATGATGACGGAGCATACAGCCAGGATCATAACGCCGCGGGAGAGCTTTGCACCGTCCAGATATTTGACGCCGGCAGCGGTTGTGCTGTAGACGAACAGCGGAAGAATGATCTGGCTGGAAAGTGTTCCGAAGCCTGCACCGACGGAGCGGATGATGGACAGGGTGGAGCGTTCCTTCAGGTCGCCCGTCATAACGCTGGCCATGGATCCGTAGGGAATATTGACGGCTGTGTAGAGCATGCCGTAGAGGATATAAGTAATATAGGCATAGATCAGGTACTGTCCCTGACCCAGGCCGGGTATTTTTGTGAATGTCAGGATGAAGGCGACGGCAAGCGGAATTGAGAACCACCATACATAGGGACGGAAGCGTCCGTGCTTTGTCGGCGTGCGGGAGTCAATCAGGGCGCCGCAGATCGGGTCGTTGATGGCATCCCAGATTCTTGCGACAAGCATCAGGGTGACAATACTCCCGAGGCCGAGCCCCAGTACATCCGTATAGTACATCTGCAGGAAGGAACCGATCGTGCCGAAGGTGATGACACCGCCGAAATCACCGAGTGCGTAGCCGAGAATCTCTGATTTGGCTAATTTGTTGTTTTCTTTCATAAACAGAACCTCAATTATAATTTCTTAAATAACTTAATTATAATTCTAGCAGAAGTAAGGAAGATTGGCACCGACAATCAGAAGGAAATTACAACAGAGAAGTCCTCCTGCAGGGCAGGATACATGATCTGCACGGATTTCAGCGCTTCATCGAAGAACCATCCGCTGCCCGATGACAGCTCACTGCCGTCCGGATACTGCTTCAGGACGGTATTTCCGATTCTGACCTGTGCCGGAGGCTGATCCGGACAGATCATGTCGATATGCATTCTTCTGAGGGAGCCGGTGTAACTTCCTTCATGACGGAAGTCAACAACGGTTTCCTTTCCGGCTTTCAGGCTGATATGCGTCAGAAGATATGCGCCTTTCAGATAATCCATGGAAACGCCGTCATCCTGATACAGATCAAAGGAACAGTCTCCTGACGGTTCGATGAGCAGCTTCAGGTCCGTCACGGGATCCGACGCCAGGTTCATGATTTTGTTTTCTGCCAGCGGTACGATTGAAGCGGAGCGGATAAACAGCGGCCGGGAAGACAGATCAACCGGCAGATCAATGACAGTTCCGCCCTGAAAGCGTCTGCGGGTGTAAAAGTCGGTGAAGTCAGTACCGCGGGGGAAGCGGATTCTTCTTGAAGCAGCTCCCTTTTCCACGACGCATGCCGCAAACAGGCCGTCGCCCAGCATAAAGTCAACGTCTTCGTCATAACCTTCCGGATCATCCTGGAAGGCAGAGCACAGCGGCTCCATGATCGGCAGACCTTCGGTATGCGCCCTGTACATCAGGGAATAGAGATACGGGCTCAGTGCCGAGCGGAACTGCATGGCATCACGGATCAGTCCGGTCACTTCCGGATACATCCACGGTTCGGTGACGCTGCCGTCGGTATTCCATGAATGAATGGAGAAGCGGGGCTGGTAAATTCCGTTCTGTACCCATCTGACCAGCAGTTCCGGCTCCGGCTTCGGTCCGTAGAAGCCGCCGATGTCACAGCCCTGGTTTGCCACGCCGGACAGGGACATGCCCAGGATTGTTGCGATGTTGTACTTCAGGCTTTCCCAGCGGGTGTAATTGTCGCCTGCCCAGGTCTGCGCATAGCGCTGGATGCCGGCATGTCCGCTTCTTGAAACGACAAACGGACGGGCATCCGGGTGTTCCTCGTGAACTGCCTCAACAGCCGTCTGGGCCATGATGTTTGACATGACCGAACGGCAGCGGCGGATGGTTTCCCCGTATCCTTCATAGCTGACGGGGGCGTCATCATCGATCATGCTGTCATATTCGCAGTTGTCATCCCATATGCAGTCCGTGCCGGTGCGGATGACATTTTCCCTGAGAAGCTTTTTCCATGCGCTTCTTGCTCTGGGATCGGTGAAGTCGGTAAAGTATCCCGGTCCTCCCCACCATGTGCCGGTGCAGGGAACGCCGTCCTTACTGATGAACAGGCCTTCCGCCATCATTTCGCCGAGTTTCGGGTGGATTTTCAGCATTCCCGGCTTGACGTTGGGAATGACGGAAATGCCGCGTTCCTTCATATCTTTCATGAACCGCTCCGGATCCGGGAATCTTTTTCTGTTCCAGGTGAATGTGCAGCGCTTTTCCCCATCATCCGTATTTACGAGTGTATAGCCGGAGCTCAGCATAAAGCCGTCTGCGGGAATGCCTTTGCGGGCACAGATGTCCATGAAGCTGCTGATTCCCTGATCACAGTTTTCCGGAAGCTCGGCATAGTACATGCTGGAGGCAAGGTATCCCAGGGCACTGACGGGAAGAAGGGCTGATTTGCCGGTCAGATCCGTATAGCGTCTGATGACGTCACGGACGGAGGGACCGGCGATCAGAAACAGGTCAATATCATCGGATTCGGCACGGAATGTGCTGTAATGATGCCAGTAGCTTCTGATTTCCCTGCCCATGTTGAAATCACAGATGCCGGTGCAGTGATAGAAATATCCTGCGGCTCTGCGGGTTGTTCTGTTCAGGCGGATATAGAAGGGGATGTGCTTGTAGAGACTGTCTGTTTTTTCGGCGTTGTATCCGAGCGAATCGCCCGGTGACATGACCATGTAAGCTTCTTTTTTGTTCAGTCTTCCGGTCTTTTCACCGAATCCGTAGAAGCAGTCGTCATCCTCCAGCCGGCTGGTGTGAATACTTCTGAGATTGCTGTCCATACGCAGGGCGAGGTCGGGAATGTCGCTGTGGATCATTGTCCCGTCACTGTCAAAGACCTGCATGACATACGGATCTTTCTGAATGCAAACCTTCAGGCGCCTGCCCTGAAATACGAACCGGTCTGCCTCTTCGTGCATCTGCGCAGATGCCGGTGTGATGCGCTTTCTGTATTCTGAAAACAGTCCGTCTGTTTCATCTTCCCATGCCGTCATGACAAGGGAATAGGAATGTTCCCGGAAACTGCCGCTGAAGCCGGCGCGGACCCTGATAATATCATCGGTGAGAAACAGCAGACGCACTTCTGCTGCATCGGTTATAATCTGAAACCCGTTCTGAAAGGGTGATGCGGACAAAGCCTGATGTATGATTTTCATGCGGATATCCTCCAGAACATATTATAAACGTTTTATGAGAGCGTGATGCAGGCAGCCGTCAGCCGGTTATCTGAGAAAATAATTGAATATTGTTTATAAAATTTTGCATTTTTCCGGATAAACCCGCATAATATTTGAAGCATAACCTGGAGACCCTATGATCAGTATCCGTGAAATAGCACAATTGCCCCCTTTTGAAAACGCTGAGATCACCGCCGCTGAAAACGGATTTGCCCGTCATGTGAACGGTTTTGCACTGCTGGAAAATCCCGGAAGGAACGGAAGCCTCAGGTATATCTGCAGTCCGCCGCAGGACGGACGCAGTGTTCTGATCCTTATGCCGTACGGCGGCTTTTCAGCCATTACGGAGGAACAGAGGTCCGCAGTCAGAAAACTGCTGTCGGACAGCGGAACAGCCGGAATGATTCTTTTCAAAGCAGGTCCCGTATCCGAGAACGAACGTCGGCTGACGGATGAGTGCAGACGGTACGGAATACCTCTGATTGTAGTCAGGGGAGCAGCGAAGGGAGAGGCTTTTGCGTCCGTAATCCGGGAAACGGCAGCGCTGCTTTACCGTGACAGATATTCTTCGGAAAAACTGACAGTGGAAATGATTGATGTACTGATGTCATCGTATCCGTTCAAAGAAGCTGATATTCTGAACAGAATCGGCGAACGGACGGACTGTCTGCTTGCTTTCGGAAAAGGAAGCCGTATTGCGGACTGCAGTGATCTGCCGCCGGAAACAGGCATTTCCTGGGATGATCTGTGGCTGAGTGAATGCCGTGACATACCGGAACAGAATCTGTTTCTCAGCAGGACGGCACTGGATATCGAAAGTGCAGGCGGCTATCAGATGCTTATTGTCCGCCGGGGCAGAAACATCAGCCGCCGGGAAACGGAGGAGATCAGCCGGACATTGTCGCATATTCTGGATTTTTACGGAAGCTTATGGGCAAGGCATCTGCCGAAAAGTCTGTCAGACAGCATTTTTTCCGATGAGGTGATCGTGTCTGATGAGTTCATCAGGCTTCACAGCATGAATGCGGACGTCATGAAATATCTCTGGGTGTTTGTGAGCACGGACGGATCGGATCTCTGTGACCGCCTGGAACAGATTATCAGTGAGGCTTCGCAGAACGTGAAAATCAGCTATCTCAGTTCCCGGGCGGGAAGTATCCTGATATTCATGGACGATCCGCTGGATGATGCCGAACTCGGCGAATGGACACACCATATGGCGCGGTTCCTGAGAGAGAACAATATTCCGTGTTCAATCGTCAGAGGTTTCGGCATGTATACGGCAAATGAAATCAGATCTGTCTGCCGCGGTGCGGAAAAGCATCTGGAGGATACACTTGTGATCTTCAGAAACAAAGATTATCTGGAGTATACGGATGTACTTGTTGCCCGGCTGTGCAGGTATCTTCTGGAGACCGACATCAGCAGATTCAGATGGATTGACAGAAGACTGTCCGCAGACGGAAACGATTTTCTTTCGGATACCGTTTCCACGTTCCTTCTGGATACGAAGGCAAGCATTACGGAAACTGCACAGATCATGTATCTGCACCGCAATACCGTAAAATACCGTCTCAAACGCGCCGGAGAATGTCTGGGCTACAGTCTGAGTGATCCGGTTGTCACGTCGGGGCTCGTGGTCTACTGCGGGATGAAGCGTCTGCTGGAACATGACGGGAAGAATATATAAAACTTCCCGTAAACAGTTTTTGTACTATAATTTTTTCTGACAGCAACAAGGAGGTAATCATTATGCTTGCTATCATAATCATTGTTGTTCTTATCGTACTGCTTCTGCTGTGCCTGAATATTGTTCCGCAGTCCAGTGCATATGTTGTTGAGCGTCTCGGCAAATATCATGCAGTCTGGTCGGCAGGACCGCACTTCAAGATCCCTCTGATCGACAACGTCAGAAGAAAGGTTCTTCTGAAGGAACAGGTCGCAGACTTTGCGCCGCAGCCAGTTATTACCAAGGATAATGTCACGATGCAGATTGACTCTGTTGTATATTTCCGCATTACCGATCCGAAGCTCTATGCCTACGGTGTTGAGAACCCGATCATGGCAATGGAGAATCTGACAGCCACGACGCTGAGAAACATTATCGGTGACATGGAGCTCGATGCCACGCTGACAAGCCGCGAGGCAATCAACGGACAGATGCTTCAGACGATTGATCTGGCGACAGATCCCTGGGGAATCAAAGTGACCCGTGTCGAGCTGAAGAACATCCAGCCGCCCGCAGCGATCAGGGAATCCATGGAAAAGCAGATGAAGGCCGAACGTGAGAAGCGTGCAGCCATTCTGACGGCGGAAGGCGAAAAGCAGTCCATGATCCTGACGGCGGAAGGCCGCAAGGAATCCGCAGTTCTGAATGCCGAAGCTGAAAAGCAGGCAACAATCCTGAGAGCGGAAGCAGAGAAGGAAAAGGAAATCCGCGAGGCTGAGGGCCGTGCCGAAGCAATCCGCAAGGTGCAGGAAGCGACAGCCGAAGGCATCCGGATGATCAAGGAGGCAGGCGCGGATGAAGCCGTGATCCGCCTCAAGAGTCTTGAGACACTCGCCAAAGCCGCAGACGGCCAGGCCACCAAGATTATTATTCCTTCAGAAATCCAGTCCGCAGCCGGACTGCTTGCAGGTCTGAAGGAGAGCGCCAGGTAAATGGCATTCGTGCTGATTCCGTTTTTCGTTATCACGGTTGCTGTGTTTATATCACTGTTCACAGCTGTCGTGAAGGAAACGAAAAAAAGACAGGGCGTTATGTCAAGCGACGGCCACCGTGTATCAGCCGGGGAAGACCTGACCTGCGATACACAGCACGGACACAGTCATGCCGGAACAGGAGATTCTTCTGAATTCGGTCCGAGGTATATCGTACACAATGATCCCGAGGAGGGATATGTGATTCTGAACGGCGTCATGCGGAAGCTGACGGACTGCAGGGATCTGTAGGCACGCGGATACCGCTGAATCAGGCAGGAAGGAAACTGAGTGATCCTTCCTGCTTTTTATATTCCGGGATGCAGAAAGTATAAATAAGGAAATACAGGGAAAAATCTGCTATTATTTTTCTAACAGAGGTCATACAGATATCATCCGTTTTAATTCATATGTTTCCCGTGCCGCGGGTTTTACGGTACCCGGATTTCAGTCGTCCGGGTCTGAATCAGGAGGTTTTATATGGGAGGATTGCAGCTGCTGGGAATTATTTTTCTGATTTTATCATTTGTATTTATCGCACTTGAAATACTGATGCCCGGATTCGGCGCACCGGGCATTCTGGGAGTCTGTTCACTGACTGCCGGGGTTGTCCTGTGCAGCAGTTCAGTGTATCAGGCAATGCGCCTGACTGCACTGATGATCATTCTGCTCGGTGTCTTTGCATTCGTAATGCTTAAGATGCTGTCCAGCGGGATGATTAAATCACCGCTTGTCCTGCACAGCAGCATGGACACGGCAGACGGCTATATTTCCACGGACAACAAAGCGGATATGATCGGAACGGAAGGCGTTGCGGTTACCGATCTGCGTCCGGCAGGAAAGATGTCAGCCGCCGGGAAAACAATCGACGTTGTTTCGGAGGGACCGTTCATTCTGAAAGGAACTGCCGTGATTGTGACGGGGATGAAGAATTCATCCCTGACCGTAAAGGAAAAGATTTAATCAGGAGGAAATGAAATGAATATACTTGAGATTTTCGGACCGCTTTCGGCCATTGTAATTGTCATCATTCTGGTATCACTTCTGTTCAGCATCATTCCGGTGGGTCTCTGGATTTCGGCTATGGCCTCCGGTGTCAGGATCGGCATTTTCTCGCTGATCGGAATGAAGCTGAGAAGAGTCAGACCGGCAACGATCGTTCTTCCTCTGATCAAGGCAACGAAGGCGGGACTGACGCTGACGGCCAACGAACTTGAGGCGCATCATCTGGCCGGCGGCGACGTCAACGGTGTCGTTGATGCCCTGATCGCTTCCGAAAGAGCAGGCATCAACCTGACGTTTGAGCGTGCTGCGGCGATTGACCTTGCCGGACGTGAAGTGCTTGAAGCCGTCAAGATGAGCGTCAATCCGAAGGTTATTGAGACACCCGTGATTTCCGCGGTTGCCAAGGACGGCATCGAACTGCTCGTCAGGGCCAGAGTCACAGTCAGAACAAATCTTGACCGTCTGGTCGGCGGTGCCGGTGAAGCAACGATTCTGGCAAGAATCGGTGAAGGCATTGTCACAACCGTCGGTTCCTCCAACAGTCACAAGGAGGTTCTGGAGAATCCGGATGATATTTCGAAGCTCGTTCTCTCCAAGGGCCTTGACTCCGGAACAGCCTATGAAATTCTTTCCATCGATATCGCGGATATCGACGTCGGAAGAAACGTCGGTGCCAACCTGCAGAGTCTGCAGGCTGAAGCCGACAAGAATATCGCACAGGCTAAGGCCGAGGAACGTCGTGCCATGGCTGTCGCAAAGGAACAGGAAATGCGTGCCGAGGTTGTGCAGGCAGAGGCTGAAGTTCCCCGTGCCCTGGCGCAGGCGCTGCGTGAGGGAAAGCTGGGCATCATGGATTACTATGACATGCAGAATATCCAGGCTGATACAAGAATGCGCAGCCAGATTGCCGAGCGTGCTCCCGCAAAGGTAAAAAATGAAAAGTAAACTGAGCCTTGCCATGCTGAACTCATTTCTTTTCCCCGGATATTCAGCGTCGGCATATCATGCAGGGCGTGATCCAAACGCGGAAGAACCGCAGAAACACGCCGTAAAAAAAGAAACAAAAGCCCCTGTGCAGGCAGTCAGACAGGAGAAAAAAGCGGCGGTCAAGCCCGATTCCCAGGATGCATTCAGTCCGCTCATGACCGATCTGCAGAGTGCGGTGGTGATGTCGGAGATTCTCGGCAGTCCCCGGGCATACCGGCACCGGCGCAGACGCAGAGGCTGAATCAGGAACGTAAAGAAGAAATAAAAATGAAAGTTGTATATGCATCGAGAATGGGCAAAGTGGAGGACTTTGTCAGAAGACTCGGGGCTGAGGATGTTCTGAAGATCAATGACGGAACAGAGACAGTCGGTGAAGATTATATTCTGATTACCTATACGGACGGTGCCGGCATCATTCCTCCTGCTGTTGAAAAATTCCTCGAAAAGAATGCGGGGCATATGAAGAAGGCGGCAGTCAGCGGAAATTCCCGGCGCCATGCCGATACGTTCTGCGGCGCAGCAGACAGACTGGCAGAAAAATACGGTGCTGAAATCATTGTCAGATTTGAGGACAACGGTGACGACGCATCACTGGCGGCCGTAAAGGCAGAACTGAAGTAAATGAAATGACGTGCACGGCACGTCATTTTATGTGGGCAGCAGAGTTGTTTTGATATACAATAGTAAGCGACTTGGGGTGTAGCCAAGCGGTAAGGCAGGGGACTTTGACTCCCTCATGCGTGAGTTCGAATCTCGCCACCCCAGCCATGAATTCTGCGGCAGAATCTTCTGCGGCAGTTTTTTTGTCTGTTCATCCCGTTCACCGTTCGGTATACTGAAAACAGCAGGAGGGCTGCATCATGTCAGTCGCATTGATTTCGTTTCTGACCGCACTCGGTCTGACAATTGCCGGAATGCTCGTGAATCTGGCTGCCTGGTTCAGCGGGGCACTGATGCCGCTGAAATATACCGTCTACGGCGGAGAGCTGATTATGGACACGGGTTTCGGCCTCAGGGCAGTGTATATCTACGCCATGACACCGGACGGCACGAACAGCCGCTCACTTCATTTTGATATTATTTCGTTTGTCATCTGCCTGCTGATACTGTTTGCGGCAGTGTTCCTGATTCTCACCATTGTCAGAAAGTTCAGAAAATAAAATGCCGGATTCCTGAGAACCCGGCATTTTTTAAAAACTTCGTGTTGTTAAATCAGACCCTGTGCCATCATAGCCTGGGCAACTTTCAGGAAGCCGGCAATATTGGCACCTTTGACCAGGTCATATCCCAGTCCGTATTCGGCTGCGGCTTTTGCACTGGAATCATGAATATCCTTCATGATGGTCTTAAGCTTTGCATCGACTTCTTCGGCTGTCCATCCGTAGCGCATGCTGTTCTGGCTCATTTCGAGTGCGGATACGGCAACGCCGCCGGCATTGGCTGCCTTGGCCGGACCGATGATGACGCCGTTTGCCTGCATATAGGCAATGGCATCGTTTGTGGTGGGCATGTTGGCAAGCTCGAAGTAGTACTTCGCACCGGAAGCCACGATCAGCTCAGCCTCATCCATGCCGACTTCGTTCTGTGTTGCGCACGGCAGATAGACATCGCCCCTGACGCCCCACGGTTTTTCGCCTTCATGGAACTCAACACCGAATTTATCTGCATACATTTTGATATTTGCGTTTCTGGATGCACGCATCTCAAGCAGGTAGTTCAGCTTTTCCTCGGTCGTGATTCCGTCGGGATCATAGATGTATCCGTTGTGTCCGGAAAGGGTAACTGCCTTGCCGCCGAGTTCGGCGATCTTCTTTGCGGCACCCCATGCAACATTTCCGTATCCGGAAAGAACGAATGTCTTTCCTTCGATTGAATCATTCTCATGAGCGAATACCTGCTGGGCATAGTAGATTCCGCCGTAACCTGTCGCTTCCGGACGGATCAGGGAGCCGCCGTATGTCAGGCCCTTGCCTGTCAGAACGCCGTTTTCGTAAGCGTCGCGGATCCTTCTGTACTGACCGAACATATAGCCGATCTCTCTTCCGCCGACACCGATGTCGCCGGCAGGGACGTCTGTGTTAATGCCGATATGGCGGTACAGTTCGGTCATGAATGCCTGGCAGAAACGCATGACTTCGGCATCGCTCTTCCCGTGGGGATCGAAATCACTTCCGCCTTTGCCGCCGCCGATCGGCAGCGTGGTCAGGCTGTTTTTGAAGACCTGTTCAAAGCCGAGGAACTTCAGAATGGAAAGGTTCACTGATTTGTGGAATCTGAGGCCTCCCTTGTACGGGCCGATTGCGCCGTTGAACTGTACACGGTAGCCTTTGTTGACCTGTGTTTTTCCGCTGTCATCCACCCAAACGACACGGAACTGGATAATTCTTTCCGGTTCGACGATTCTTTCCAGAAGCGCTGCCTGTTCATATTCAGGATGGGCGGCGATCACATTTTCGAGGGAAGTGAGAACTTCCGTGACTGTCTGGTGAAATTCCGGTTCGTTGGGATTCTTTGCTTTTGTTTCAGCTATGACCCGTTCAACATATTCGTTCATGTGTTTTCTCCTTATCAACAAAGAATATATTAATACAAGTACAGTTGTTTGAGAGCACGGAATGTAAAATATTCAGAGAATAATAGAGAATTTTTCTGAAAATATTTCAATAATTTTCATAAAAAAGAAGGCATTGCCTTCTTTATCTGGTGATAATCTCCATGCCGATCGCTTTCTGCACTTTGGCAAGCTTGGCTGAGGCGACTGCGGATGCCTTCGCTGCACCGTCTGCCAGTGTTGTTTCGATCAGATCGGATGCCAGGATTTCCCTGTAGCGGTTCTGGATCTCCTCAAGCTTTGCACATACCGCATCGGCGACTGCGCGCTTGAAGTCACCGTAGCCTTTTCCTTCGAATTCTGCTTCGATCTCATCGAACGGCCTGTCATTTGTCAGGGAGCTCAGGATCTGCATCAGATTGGAGATGCCCGGCTGATTGACGGGATCGTAGTGAACTTTTCCGACGGAGTCGGTGACGGCACCCATGACCTTCTTTCTGGCTGCCTTCAGATCGTCGAGCAGGTAGATGCATCCTTTGTTGCTTTCGTCTGATTTGGACATCTTTTTGTTCGGGTCGCTCAGGGACATGATTCTTGCGCCGACTTTTGCGATCAGGGGCTCGGGCACCCGGAACAGTTCACCGTAGCGGTTGTTCATGCGGATGGCGACATCCCTGGTCAGTTCGACGTGCTGTTTCTGATCTTCTCCGACAGGCACGTAATCCGCATCATACAGAACAATGTCTGCGGCCATCAGTGCCGGATAGGTATACAGACCGCCCGTCAGGTTCTGCTCTCCGTTGGCCTGCTTGTCCTTGAACTGCGTCATGCGGTTCAGTTCACCGAGATAGGTATGGCAGCACATGATATAGCCGAGCTGCGCATGTTCCATGACGTCTGTCTGCAGGAAAATGGTTGCCTTCTTCGGGTCCAGTCCGCAGGCCAGATAAAGGGCGACGCAGTCCCGCAGGTTTGTCTGCAGTTCCTTCGGGTCCTGCGGAACGGTAATGCAGTGCAGGTTGGCAATAAATGCGAACATTTCATATTCGTCCTGATATTCCACAAAGTGCTTCAGTGCTCCGATATAGTTTCCGAGGTGGAGCTGTCCTGTCGGCTTGATGCCGCTTAACATGCGTTTCATCTGTCTTTCCTCCTGTTATAAATAAAAGCGTCTCTTCTAAATGAAGGGACGCATGAGAACAATATGCGCGGTGCCACCCAGCTTATCCATGGATATGGATCTCTTTCAGGGATAACGGACCGGCCGCTTCTTGCGAAGAACGCTCCCAGGCTCCATCACACATTTTCATGCCGGCAGTTTCCACCGTCCTGCCTCTCTGGCGGCACTGAATTCCATGTGCTTCGCACCTGATCTGTGCATTTACTTTATTTTAGTGCAAATACGTGCTGTTTACAACAAACGTTTTATTTCAGGGACCACATTCCCTGACCTTCGTCACGGAACGAGACGGAGAAGAACTTTCTGACTGCTTCGGCAAGATATGCGGTATCCTTTGTGCCGGCAGTCTCATAAGGGGAGTGCATTGCCAGCTGGGCAAGTCCGATATCTACGGTGTTCAGTGAAATATGAGAGTTGGAAATATTGCCGAGCGTGCTTCCCCCGGGCATATCGGAACGGTTTGTGAAGTCCTGCACGGGGATGCCTGCGGATGCGCAGATCTGCGTAAATACAGCCGCACTGACCGCATCGGTCGTATACTTCTGATTTGCATTGTACTTGATGACAATACCCTTGTTCATCTGCGGCCTGTTGACCGGATCGGCCTTGTCGGCATAGTTGGGATGTACGGCATGGGCGTTGTCGGCACTGACCATGAAGCTGCTGGCAGCGGCAGCCTTCATCTGCTCGGCGCTTTTTCCGCAGCCGTCTCCGATGCGGGAAAGAACGTCTTCGAGGAAGGTTGAGTTGGCGCCCTGTTTGGTGCCGCTTCCGACTTCCTCGTTGTCAAAGACGGCAAGAACCGGAACACTGTCCGTGCTCTCGGAATCAATGAATGCCTTCAGGTCGGCAAAGCTGCACTGCAGGTCATCAAGATGGCCGGCAGAGATGAATTCCCGGTTGATGCCCCAGACTGTTCCTCTGCCTCTGGCATACAGGAACAGATCATGGGCAAGGATGTCTTCCTCCTTTACGCCGCAGGCTTCGGCAATCGTCTTCATAAACTGACCGGCTTCACCCTGGGCAATGATAGGTTCCATGTCTGTCTGGGCGTTGTATTTATGGCCTTCATTGGCTGTTCTGTCCATATGGATCGCCAGATTCGGGATCATCAGAAGATCTCTGTCAACATTGACCAGCTTTGTTTTGAATACACCGTCTTCCTGCACGATAATGCGTCCGGCAGCGGAAAGGGGACGGTCGAACCACGGTGCCATCAGCATTCCCCCGTAGCGTTCGACATTCAGCTTGACATAGCCTTCCCGTGCGATTTCGGGATTTGTCTTGATTTTGAAGGAAGGGCTGTCACTGTGGCTGGCAGCGATCATAAAGCCGGTGAAGTCTTTTCTGGGAATGCGGAAGGCAATGACGGATGACTCATTTCTCACCGCAAAGTATTTTCCGCCTTCCTGCAGGTTCCATACCCGGCCTTCCGTCAGTTCCTCATATCCGGCATCCTTCAGTGCTTTCCGGATATTGGCAATGACGTGGAAGCAGGTCGGAGACTGTTCCAGAAAGTCGAGCAGTTCTTCATTGATATTCTCGTACATGGAGAAATCCTCCTTTGGATATGAGGGATTATATCATTGAATCTGCAAAGTTTCAGAAGAAACACAGTATCTCTCAGAGGGTACGGATAAATTTTCTTTTTTTTCTTCTTTTTTGCTTGCATTAACCCGAACTCTGCGCTATTATAACTAGGCACTAAAAATGGTTCCTTAGCTCAGCTGGCAGAGCAACTGACTCTTAATCAGTGGGTCTAGGGTTCGAATCCCTAAGGAACCACCATTAAGCTGAAAAAATGCCGATCTGGTATTGCCGGACCGGCATTTTTTAACGTTTTGTCACACCTGGTTTGACAGAAAAAATAAGTAAGACTTATGCAGAAGCGGCTGCGGAAGTGATCAGAGAGGACTTGGAGTTCCGGAAATTACAACATAACCCGGCATTCAATAAGGAAAAGACAGCGGATATGATGGATATTTCACGCTCTCAACCGGCAAAAGCTCCTGGGGAGGATACATCAACAAAGGAAACTTCAATGTCGTGACCAGAAGCCGTCTGTACCATGACAGACCGGTCCATTTCATAGTTTTCAAAGACATGAAGCATCTCGGTTTCACTGACATGAAATTCCTTTCCGGCAAGCCTTCTTCCGTAGGAAAAGCTGATCCGGAAACGGCAATGAATGCCCTTAACGAAGTTCATGTATCCTTCTTTGACCGTTATTTGAAGAATGAAGACATTGAAAACAGGACACCGCT
>JAILGV010000064.1 GCA_024696355.1 Solobacterium sp. | reverse complement strand
TGCGGCGGCGAAGAAGCATCTTTCCCTTTATCCGGGAGGTGAGGCATCGGAAGTGTTTGCGGATGAACTTGCCGGCTTCAGCGTTTCCAAAGGAACAATCAGATTTCCGTATGATCAGCCGCTTCCCGAAGAGCTGATCACGAAAATTGCCGTCTGGTGCTTTGAACAATACGCACAGTAAAAAGAGCGCAGACTCCTGCATTTGGGAATCTGTGCTCTGTTTTATTTTCTGTTCAGCGGGATGTCATAGGTCCACGGGGAGATCTGTTCATAGGCATACGAAGCCGCAAGCACGTCTTCGTCGCGGAACTTTCGGCCGATGATCTGCATTCCCACCGGCAGTCCGCCCTCCGTCAGACCGGCAGGAACGGATGCGGCAGGATTTCCCGTAAAGTTTTCGAAGAAGGTTTCGGCAAAGCCGATCAGCTGTTCTGTCCGGCGGCCGCTGACTTCTGCCGGGCCTTTGGTATTCCCGTCCTGTGCATTTCTGACAGGGGGACATACGGTGACCGGGGAAAGGATCAGGTCATATGTGCGGAATGCCTTTTCCTGCTCGTCAAGAATTTCCGTGCGCATTTCATTCATGGCGCGCAGATCCAGAATATCTGCCTTCATGACCTGCTCATTCCAGTAAATGAACTCTTCGGGAAGCTGACTGCGGTAATCACCGGCAAGATCGAATCCGTCACGCTTCCATAATTCCATATCCGTGGCTGTATCGAAGCAGATGCTTCTGCACCACAGTTCGGCATATTCGTTCTGCGTGTGCCGGAAACTGAAATTCACGGGTTCCACAGCCGCACCTGCCTCAGCAAATTTCAGCGCGGCACTGCGCACGATCCTCCTGACTTCCTCATCAACCGCAAAGATGCCGAAGTCTTCGGTAAAGCCGATCCGCCATCCTCTCAGGGGACGCTTCATCAGTTCCGTGAAGTCCCGTTTTCCCAGCGGAACACTGTGCGGGTCGCGGGGGTCATAGCCGGCCATGAAGTTCAGCATCACGGCGCTGTCTTCGACGGTTTTTGTGATGGCGCCGTTGAAGCAGTAGGGATGTGATGCCGACCATCCGTCAGGACGGTTGACGCTCGGGATCGTCCCCACAGAAGCCTTGAATCCGTAGCACCCGCACCATGATGCGGGAATGCGTATGGAACCGCCTCCGTCAGAGCCTTCCCCGATCAGAATCAGACCGTCAGCGACTGCCGCCGCACTGCCGCCGGAGGAGCCTCCGGAGTTAAAGCCGGGCTTAAACGGTGTTGAAGTCGGTCCGTAAAGCATATTGTCGGTTGTGCCGCGGAAGGCAAATGCCGGGGCATTCGTCTTTCCCAGGGCAACGGCACCGGCACTGCGCGCTGCTTTCCAGAAAACGGAATCTTCAGAATCTTCCCGGATCAGGGCCTTTACCCCGCCGTGGGAATTCGTCCATCCTTTTCTGGAAGGCAGGAAGTCCTTCAGGGCAACGGGAACACCGGCAAGGGGGCCTGCGTATTCACCTTTTGCAAGCCTGTCCTCCAGACGCTTCGCATCTGCATATGCCTGTTCGAACATCGTATAGGCAAACGCATTGATGTCATCATTGCGCGTGCGGATTCTGTCGGCAAAATAAGAAACAACTTCAGTCGGGGAAATCTCCAGACTGTTTACCAGCTTTCCGAGCCGGCATCCGGACAGTTCCTCCAGTTTCATGACTGCTTCAGAATAATCCGGTTATTCTGTGAGGAAATATACTGCGCTCCGACATTCTCTTCCTCCCATGATCTGGAAATACTGTAGCCCAGAGGCGAGAACAGAGCTTCCAGGGCAAGCTCTATCAGCATGGAGGTAAAGGAACAGATGATTACCTGTGTCCAGTTCCAGCCGAAGAATACATGGGAAACCAGAGCGGAGAAAACAAAGTTGTCCGCAAACTGCGCAATGCAGGTCGATACGAGGCTTCTGAGTGCAAACCCGCGGTAGCTGCCGTTGTCGGTGCGGGAGCCGATCATGTAATTCAGCGAGGAATTCACTGCCGAGCTGACCAGCATGGCGGCGGAGGAACCGGCAACCACGTACCATGCCGAGGCAAATGTACTGTCAATGCCGGCTGAGATCATCTGCGCTGTCTGCGGATCGGAGGCGGAGTAGTAGGCTGCCCATCTTCCCGGTGTCAGCGTCAGGATATAAAAGATCACTGCACAGATCATGTTTACGGCAACCGCAATGACAGACATGCGCGTGGATGCCCTGGGGCCGAAGCGCCTGCAGATGCAGTCCATGCACAGAAACGAGATCCATGACAGGGCAAGTCCGGTGTTGAGACAGAAATAATCCGAGCGGTACAGTTCCCTGCCGGCCAGAAGATTCATCAGCACAACAGACAAAACAAAAACAGCTGTTACCAGAGACGGAACGCTGCGCAGGAGGATCTTCGTGTCCTCCCAGGTACTTCTTAAACGGTTCATAAAAAAATCTCCTTTGGTTTTAGGTTTTACAAGCAGGATATCGGACCCGAACTGCTTGACTGCCGGAATGACAGTATATCCATTATAGCGGAAATAACGGAAAGAGAAAGAAACAATTGCGGAAACACAGAATCCCGGTGTATGCCGGCCAATTGAAGCCGCAGTGATTCTCTGACAGAATCAGTCAGTCTGCATGATGCCCGGCGCATCAGGCATATAGAATAATATTTGGCATGCTCAACTTAAAAAATAGTATGTTACAATTTTGACAAGAATGCGGAACAGCATGATCTGATTCCGCAGGGGATGATCAGGAGGTCGAAACAATTATGGCTAATATGTTCTCGCATGAAGGCCGGATATTTAAGTTTGACGTGCTTGTGGAGCTGGCGCGTCAGGCATATGAGGGCGAGGTGGAGGAAGCGAAAATCCAGGGTTTTGCAAGAAATCTGGTGCGTATGGATACACCGCGTGTAAGGTGCTGTGTATATAAGGAAAGAGAAGTGCTCAGGCAGAGAGTGCGCCTGGCAATGGGAAAAATGGCCAGTGACACTGCCGAATACAACCCGAGGCAGATTGTTCAGGTCATCGATGCAGCGTGTGACGGATGCACGATCAAGAAGATCAGAGTCACCGACAACTGCCGCAAGTGCATGGCCAAGGCATGTGTCGCGGCATGTAAATTCGATGCCATGCATATCGGAACCATGCGTTCCGAAATTGACTACAGCAAGTGCAAGGAGTGCGGTGCCTGTGCAAAGGCATGCCCGTACAATGCGATTGTCGTAACTGAGAGACCGTGTTATTCCCACTGTCCGGTTCAGGCAATCAGCTGGGATGAAAACGGCATTGCCGTCATCGATGAAGAAAAGTGCATCAACTGCGGACAGTGCGAAGGCGCATGCCCGTTCGGCGCAATTGAAGATATCAGCTGGGTTGTGCCTGTTGTGCAGCTGCTGAAAATGGGTACGCCGGCATACGCCGTCGTCGCGCCTTCCATCCAGGGTCAGTTTGACAATACGACGCTGCCGCAGATCATGAAGGCAATTGAAATGCTCGGCTTTGAAAAGTGCATTGAGGTTGCGATCGGTGCGGATGCCGTGGCAGAGACAGAATACAGGGAACTGAAGGAACACAAGGCAGAGGGAAAGCCGCTGACAACATCATGCTGTCCGGCATTCGTCAATATGCTGAAGATTCACTTCCCGAAGCAGTATGCGGAGAACAAGAGCCATACCGTTACGCCGATGATGGCAATTGCCAGAAAGCTCAAGAAGGAACATCCCGACCACGGTGTCGTCTTTATCGGACCGTGCCTGGCCAAGAAGCAGGAAGCTATGCAGCAGTCAACCGCTGTTGACTATGTACTGACATTCGAGGAAATTGCTGCGCTTCTGATCGCCAGAGGAAT
Organism: Solobacterium sp.; assembly: GCA_024696355.1. GTDB lineage: Bacteria > Bacillota_I > Bacilli_A > Erysipelotrichales > Erysipelotrichaceae > Bulleidia. Next base: position 11,390 of record JAILGV010000064.1, on the reverse strand, counting down.
CAACCCTGCGGAAGTGCAGGTTGATGATCCCGAGCTGTATCCTTCCAACTACGGACGTACGTTTGCCCAGAGCGGCGGTGTTGCGGCTGCCGTGGCGCAGGCTGCGAAGGAGCACGGCGACGGACCGTACACGATGGTGCAGGCGGACGGCGCATTTGAGTGCAAGAAGCAGCTGACACTGATGCGTGCCGGAAGATTCAGGGAGGACATTCTGGAAGGCATGTGCTGCATCGGCGGATGCATTGCCGGTCCGGCAAGCATTTCGGATACACCGACGGTCAAGGCACGCATGACAAAGGAAAACATGAAGACCGACAAAAAGACAATCGGACAGTCACTTGAAATATTCAGCTTTGACGGCGTCGATATGGACGTCACACATAATGTCTGACGAAGGGTAATCAGACAGGAGGGTATTTTAAATATGGTAAATGTTGAAATCTGCATCGGAAGTGCATGCTACGTGAAGGGAAGCAGCCAGGTTGTCAACGACCTGAAGGATCTGCTGAAACAGCACAGCTGGGAGGACAAAGTCGCGCTCAGGGGAAGCTTCTGCATGAAGGCCTGCCAGGAGAAGAAGGGCCTCGGCATCCGGATCAACGGAAAGAAGATTGACGGGGTTACTGCTGCGAATGCCCGTGAAATTCTCGAGAAGGAAATTGCGGTGGCTCTGTTATGAGCAGTCAGTATATCAGACTTGAGGCAGCGTACTGTCACAACTGCATGCGCTGCGTAAGGGCATGCCCCACCAATGCCATGACCTACATGCGTTATCAGCCGACGATTATCGAAGAGGAGTGCATCCTCTGCGGAAACTGCTATAAGGTATGTCCGCATGACGCAAAAGGAATCCTGAGTGAGCTGGGAAAAGTAAAGGCATGGCTTCAGGAAGGCCGGGAGGTCTTTGTCAGTGCAGCTCCGAGTTTTGTTGCGGTATGGCCGAAGTTTGCCTCACTGATGAAAATCCTGAAAAACAGAGGATTCAGTGAAGTGCAGGAAACAGCCTTCGGCGCAAGTCTTGTCAGCCAGGCCTATGTCAATCTGATTGATGAAGGCAGAATGACAAACATTATCACGACAGCCTGCCCGGCCGTGGACTCTCTGATTGAAAAGGAATTCGGGGACCTGACGGACATGATGGCGCCTGTCGTATCACCGCTGATTGCGCACGGACGCTATATCAAGAAGGAACATCCCGAGGCAAAGGTTGTCTTCCTTTCCCCGTGCATTGCCAAGTTCAGGGAAATCCATGATCCCCGCTTTGCCGGAGCAGTTGATGCATGCATCTCCATGGAGGAACTGATCAACTGGGTACAGTCAACCCTGGGTGAGGATGAAGAACAGGACTGGGCGGATTTCGAAGGTTCCATTGCCCGTCTGTATCCGACGCCGGGCGGAATCATCAGCACGCTTCCGCGGAAGGACAATTATAAATTTGTCAATGTCGAGGGAGTGAACCGCATCAAGGAAGTTCTGAATGCGATGCGCGAGGGAACACTGAAAGGCTATTTCTTTGAAATGAGTGCCTGCACGGGTTCCTGCATCGGCGGGCCGCTGCTTTCCCACTTCAAGCACAATGAGTGGCTCGGCCAGTCGGTCATCCGTGAAAATGTACATATGAGCAGGAAGATCGAAGGCGGACCTCTGCCTGTTGATCTCAGTGCGCAGTGGAAGAAAGAGGATATCTACCGTCCTCATCACAGTGAAGAGGAAATCAGGCATGAGATGCTTGTGCTGGGCAAGACGAGCCCCGACAAGATCCATGACTGCGGCGCATGCGGATATGAGACATGCCGTCTCAAGGCAATTGCCGTGCTTGACGGCAAGGCGGATCCCAACATCTGTCTGCCCGAGGCGCTTGAGCGTGCCCAGTCTCTGTCCAATGTGGTCATTGAGAATACACCGAACGGCATTATCGTCCTTGACGGTGACCTGAATGTCCGTGAAATGAATCCGAGTGCCAGAAAGATGCTGGAACTTGAGATGGTCAATCCGGTCGGCATGCCGCTGCAGGGAATCCTGCCGGATGAGGGACTGGAAAACCTGATCAGGAATCTGGGAAGAAAAACCGGCTATATCCGCGTCTGGTATGAAATGTACGGAAAGCTGCTTGACCATGCCATCGTCAAGGTGCGCGGTCAGAAATATACTGTCATCATTCTGATGGACCGTACGGTTGAAGACTACAAGGAGCGTCAGATGAAGGAGATGCGCGAACGCACAATGAAGGTCACATCTTCTGTTATTGACGAACAGATGCGTACCGTTCAGGAAATCGCGAGCCTTCTCGGTGAAACAACAGCCAGAACAAAAGTTGCGCTGACGAAGCTGAAGGAAGCCATGGACGATGACGAATGAGAAGATTTACATTGATGCCTACTGGCGCTCACTGAACAAGCACAATGAAGAGCTGTGCGGTGACCGTGTGCAGATCAGGCATAATGACAAAGGTCTTGTCATGGTGCTGGCTGACGGTCTGGGTTCGGGTGTAAAGGCGAATATTCTTTCCACCCTGACCAGCACGATCATCAGCGAAATGATCTTTTCGGGCATGCCGCTGGAGGAAGCCGTGGATACGATTACGGCCACTCTGCCGGTTTGTTCCGAGCGCGGCGTGGCTTATTCCACGTTTACGATCATTCAGATCTTCTTTGACGGCAATGTTTACATCGCTCAGTTTGACAATCCCTCCACAGTCATCATCAGGGGAAACGAACTGTATCATCTCCAGCAGGATATGTATGAGATGAACGGACGGAATATTTATGTTTCGTGGATGGAGGCACAGCCGGGCGACAGATTTATTACATTCTCGGACGGCGTTCTGCATGCAGGTGTCGGAATGACGCTGAATTTCGGATGGGGCCAGAATGAAGTGGAGCAGTTCCTGCTGGATTCCACCACAGAAGAGGACAATGCCAGGGAAATTTCCAGAATCCTGCTGGCAAATGTCAATGCACTTTACGGAGGGGAGCCGGGTGATGATTCCACGGTTGCCTGCCTGAAGGTGATTCCGGCACAGGAAACAAGGGTTATGGTAGGTCCTCCCTCAAAGCAGGAGGATGACGAGACGGTCGTCAGAAAACTGCTTTCCGCATCGGGTCTGAAGATCTGCTGCGGCGGTACGACAAGCACGATCGTTTCCAGGGTAACCGGAAAAGAGATTGTGACGGACAGTCTTGATATTCTGAACATGACGCCTGATGTGCCGCCGAAGGGATTCATTGAAGGTCTGGATCTTGTGACGGAGGGAGTTCTGACACTGCAGAAAGTTGACAGATATCTGGATAAAGCGGCGAAGGACCAGAATTATGCCGAAGAACTGATGATGTCACGTGAGGAAGACGGAGCCTCCTGCCTTGTCAGGGCACTGCTTGAATCCACCGGCATCACGTTCATGGTCGGTCTGAGCGACAATCCGGCCCATGACGCAATTGCATATTCACCGATCTCGCTGAACAGGAAAATCGCTCTGATTGAAGAAATCAAGGAAAATCTTGAACAGCTCGGAAAGATCGTCAGGATTGAAATGTACTGAGCAGAGGGCATGCGGCTGTGCCTCAAATTCAAAGCGGCCGTATGCCTTTTTCTGTGCCTGTGCATCATTTGAACGGCTGAAGGAAAACATTTTGATTGAGAATCCGGGCATTTTGTTTATACTTAATTCGTTGCAGATAAAGGAGTTAATTGATATGGGTGACAGATTTGATGCGAAATACATAAAAGATCTTGATTCAATGCATTTTATTATGCCTTTTATGTTCCCCGACAGATGTGACAACATGGCTTTCTTCTCATTTAAGATTGACCTTACGAATCTCAACGAATTTGTAAGAAAAAAGAATGAGTCAAATCCTGATTACAAATATAACCAGTATCAGTGCATCGTAACCGCCATGCTGAAAGTTATCTATCTTCGTTCCAAGCTTTCTCTTTTTATTCATGACAAAAAGATGTACAGAAGGAATGAAGTCAGTGCCGCATTTACGGTCAAGCAGGAATTCGCCGACAACGGAGGCGAAGTGCTCTGCTTTGTCCGCTCCAAACCGGAATGGACAGTGGACGATGTTCACAACGAACTTAAAAGACAGCTGCTGAAACTGAAGCAGAAGACATATGTGGATGAATCCACAGGCTTTATGGACAAGTTCAACAAGCTTCCGAAGTGGATTTCAAGACCGGCGCTCGATTTTGTGTGCTGGCTTGAAAAGAAGGGAAAGATTCCCAGTGCGCTGGTTGAAACCGATCCGTACCACTCATCGGTTGTACTGGCCAATCTCGGTTCCATCGGTCTTCCTTCCGGCTATCACCATCTGACCAACTGGGGCACAACTTCCATGTTTGTTGTCGTCGGTGAGTACGGAAAGATTCCGTTCTTCGAAAATGAACAGGTTGTATTCAAGGACGGTGTTGAACTCGGATTTACGGTTGATGAAAGAATCGCAGACGGTTTCTATTTTTCCAAGTCGTTCAAAATGCTCAAGCTGTTCCTGGAACAGCCTGAACTTCTGGACAGGCCGCTCAATGAAAAACTGAGCGACGAGCTCTGGGAAAAGATCAGCAGGAAATAGTCTGACCCTTAAAACAAACAGGAGAGAAATGAAATGAAAAACTACAGAAACATACTGCTGGCTGCAGCTGCAGCGTTCGTGCTTGCCGGATGCGGAAATTCCGCAGGCGGACAGCCGGAACCGGCGGAAACAGCCGCTGCCGCATCACCTGCCGCAACAGCCGCACCGGCTGCGGAGGAGGCAGGTCAGAATCCGGTCATGAATTTTGTCGGTGAATACGGCGCCGGCAGGGCAAGCATGACAGTGGAGGCATCAGGCAAAGACAATGCCGTAATTAATGTCCACTGGGCAAACGGTGCGGCGGAATATGTGCTCTGGACCATGAGCGGACCGCTTGATCCTGAGAAGCTGACGGTAACGTATACGGACTGCGTGAAGAAGACGGTTGTCATGCATGATGACGGCACGCCTGAAGACGAGACTGTCGAATATGAAAACGGTACGGGTACTGTTGATTTCAGCAGTATGAATACGGCAGTATGGACCGATGATCAGGAGAATATCGCCGAAGATCTGGTGTTTACGCCGAATTATGCCGTTGAAGCCGTTGATCCGTCCTTATATCTGGGAACATGGGCATGTGACAGGGCTTCAATTGAAATCATGGAAGCAGAAGAAGACTATCATGCAGTCATCACATGGGGAAGCAGCGCTTCCGAAGTGACGGTCTGGGAGTATGACGTATACTTTGACGGCTGGAGCCTGGTTTCCTTTGAAACGGGAACAAAGAAAAACTATGTGTATGACAGCGAAGGCAAGGAAGTGTCCTGCGATACAGTTTTCGATGACGGTGCAGCTGCACTGACGCTCAAGGAAGACGGAACGCTGACATGGTATGAGTTCAAGGAAGATGCCGGAGAAGGCATGAGCTTTGAACGCACGGTTGCCGTTAACTGAAAAAGACCTCACGAAAGTGAGGTTTTTTGAAGCGGCCTCAACAGGATGCACGGCGGAAAAGATCATTTTCTGCAGCATCTTCCGTCCGGGCTGTGTTTCTACAGTGCAAAGGAGAAAGAATATGGAAAAGACATTGAAACAGATTCTTAAGGCCGCCTGTGCAGCTGCGCTTGCAGCATCAGCAGCCGCATGTGCAGGAAAGAAAGCAGTATTCGGCACGGAGCTTGCGGAAGACGGCCGGGGCCTGATCCTGACGGCGGAAAATGCGGATAAGGGAACATCTGCCGGAAGCGGCATCGAAATCAAGGAAGGTGAGCATCTTGCTGTCACCGGAAATGTTGAATCCGGTTCGGTTCAGTTCCGCGCGGTAAGGGACGGCAATTCTGATCCGTCGGCAGACTGGACTTTTGCCGGCACCGGTGAAGAGATCGAATATGATCTGGAACCGGGAAACTATATGATCGGCTTTACTGCAGGGGAAAACAGGACAGCCGGCACTGTGTCGGCACTGATCAAGGCTGCCCCGGCACCGGAAACTGCTGAGACTTCCGCTGACGGTCAGAACCCGGTTATGAATTTCATCGGCACTTACGCAAAAGACCGCTGCATGATTGATGTCAGCTCTGCCGACAGTACTGACGGCGTGAATTTCTCCGTCCGCTGGAGCTCCAGCGCTGCCGGGCACAGCGAATGGCATATGAGCGGAAAATTCGATGCGGAAACTCTGACCGTAAACTATGACAACTGTGAGAAAAAGGACGTAGTCTTCAAAGAGGACGGAAGCATTGAATCCGAGACTGTCGTTTATGAAAACGGAAAGGGAAGCTTTGTGTTTGATGAAAACTTTGGTTCCCTGATCTGGAATGATGAGGAAGAGCATCAGGCAGACGGCATCAGCTTCGGCTGGGCGCTGGTCGACTGACAGAAGATAAATCACCCGGCAGGGTGATTTTTTACTGTATGCATATATGCATCCGGATTGTCCTGAGGGAATTCCGGTCATAAAATGAAAGGCAGGAGGTGGAATATGTTCCGTACTGAAAGTTTTAAGGCAGACAGTTTTGAACCTGCTCGTTTTGAGTCAAAGGGAAAGATCATTCTTAACGCTGAGGAGATCAGGTACCATACCGTTTCCGAAGATAATGTATTTTACGGCAAAGACGGGAAGCCGGTGGCATCCATCTTTACTTATTCTTATTTCAGAAATGACGTTGATGCATCGGAAAGACCCGTTCTGTTCGGATTCAACGGCGGCCCGGGATCGGCTTCGATGTATGTGCATGCCGGATTCCTCGGTCCAAGGAGACTGAAGTACGGCGAACCCGACAGACCGAGTGCATTCGGTCCGTATGAAGTCATCGACAATCCCGACTGTCTGCTTGATATTGCAGACCTGGTTCTGATTGATCCCGTGGGCACCGGATACGGCGTGCTGATTGATGAAGAGGCAGGAAAGGATTTCCTGGGCATTGAGCAGGATGCCGAAGCTCTTCTGGCCCTTGTTGAGCGCTGGGCAAGAAGATACGGCCGCACGATGTCGCCGAAGTATCTTGTCGGTGAAAGCTACGGGTGCACAAGGGCAGCCGTGGCTGCGGGAATTGCGGCAACCGAGGGGAAAGACCGTGCATACGGCACTGCCTTTGACGGTCTTGTGCTGATCGGCAATACCGTAACCGTAGGAAAGTACTTTGCGGAAGGAATTCCGGCGGAAAGTTCCGTACTGGGATTTCCCACTTATGCAGGGGTTCACTGGTTCCACCATCGTCCCACAGATCAGACTGTAAAGGAATTTGTCATGGAGGCAAAGAAGTTCGCCGATACGGAATATGTGCTTGCGCTTTACAAGGGTGAGGACCTGAGTGATGAGGAGAAGGAACACATCATTGACCGGGTAACATATTATACCGGCGTCTCCCGTGAGTATCTGATCAGAAACGGTCTGAAGATTGACGACAATACATTCCGCAGCGAAGTATGCATGAAGGAAGGCAGGGCGGTGTCGCGCTATGACGGCAGAATGACCAGACCGCTTCTTGAACCGCAGGTTGTCGAGGCGGCATCGGGCGTATGGGATGACGCGACTGCCGACAGGTATGATCCGTATTTCTATGCCGCACTGACCGGTGACCTGCTTCCGAGGCTGAACGTAAAGCTGGAAAGAAACTATATCAACGCGACGAATTATTACAAGACATGGAACAAGGAAGAGTCAATGGGCACAACAGCCGTCCAGCTGAGAAATGCCATGACCAGAAGACCTGGCATGCGCACGTTCTTTGCGAACGGATGGTTTGATCTGTGCACGGAATTCGGATATGTATTCCATACCGTGAGTCATGCCGGACTTCCCCGTGAACGGGTATTTGTTAAAGGATATTCCTCCGGCCATATGATTTATATCGGTGAGGAAAACGTCAGGGAACTCTGTCTGGATATCCGGGGCTTTATTCTCGGAAAAAATCCGAAGTTCTGATCAGCCGGGTGCTTTCGTCAAATCTGCCGGAAGCACTCTTTTTTATTCCGGCTGTTTAAAAATAAACGGGCCGGTGCTGTCAGATGTTGCGTTATGAGCGATGTATGAATATAATCTAGAAAACCAGGCTTTAACATGGTACGGGATGCCATGAAGACGGTGACAGACAGATTTTTTACTGCGGATGGAAATATACGGACAGATCTGCAGCCTGACCGGCTTCTCTGATACGGCATCGGAAGCCGGTTTTTTTGTGAAAAAGGAGAACGCATTATGGCGGGAAACAAAAAGGAAAATCTGACAATGAAGATGCTTGCGGCACTTGCGGCGGGGCTGATTGCCGGACTGGGCGCGATAGTAATCCGTGAAAACGTGAATCCGGAAACATGGGATGTAATCAACCGGCTTCTGTTTGCGGATATCAGTGCGCCGGGAAATGAGTCTGCGGCAGGCCTGTTCTATATTGCCGGACAGCTGTTTGTCCGGTCGCTGCAGCTGATTATTGTCCCGATGGTATTTACCAGCATTGTTCTGGCAATGATCCGCATTTCCGACTCCAGGAAGCTCGGCAGAATTTCAGCCAGAACCCTCGGATACTTTCTTGCGACAACACTTGCCGGCATCATCCTGGCATCCGCAGCCGGCATGGCAGCGTATTCAGCCGGAGCTTTCCGCAGTGCCGGTCTTGATCTGGCGGCATCCGAAGGAAAAACAGGCACCAACGCGCTGATGATCATCGTCAACGCGGTTCCGAACAATTTTATCTCGGCACTGTCAAACAATTCGGGAGTTCTTGCCGTAGTTGTTACGGCACTTGCGGTCGGGCTGTGCATTAATGCACGCAGGGACAGGATTGAGATCATTCCGAAGATCTGCCGGGAAATCAGTGACATTATTACTGTATTTCTGACATTCACCGTCAATAAATTCGGACCTGTCGCCATCTTCTGCCTGATTTCAAGAACATGTGCCTCCTACGGCATTGCTTATCTGAAGCCCGCGCTTGCCTATGTGCTTCTGACAACGGCGCTTCTGCTTCTGATTCTGTTTGCGGGATATGCGCTGTTTGTAAAAATCACGACAGGCCTCAATCCGGTTCCTTTTGTAAAAAAGACCGCCAGGGTGGCCCTGTTCGGCTTCTCCACATCTTCTTCTGCGGCGGCACTTCCGCTGAATATGAAAACAGCAACGGAAGAACTCGGCGTGCACGAAGAAATCGCAAGTTTTGTCCTTCCGCTCGGCATGACGGTCAATATGGACGGAACGGCGGTCATGCAGGTTATCGCAGCTATTTTCATTGCCGGCTGTGCAGGTTATGATATTTCTGTACAGACAGTACTGATGATCGGTGTTCTGGCGGTGATAGCCAGCATCGGAACACCGGCCGCTCCGGGTGCGGGTGCCGTGATCCTGTTTACGATTCTGTCGGGCGCAGGATTTACCAATGAGACCGCACTGATGACCTATTCCCTGATCCTTGCAATCAACAGACCGATTGAAATGCTTGTGACGGCGCTGAACGTTGCCGGTGATACAGCATGCGCAGTCGCAGTGGCCAAAAGTGAAAATGCACTGGATGAAAAGGTATACGCAGCCGGAACGGACAGGCAGTAACAAAATTTAATGAGACAGGAGGAAACTGAATGAAGGGTGAAGTAATTATTGCATGTGATTTTGAAGATTACGCACAGACAATGGCGTTCCTTGAAAAGTTCGGCGACGTCAGACCATTTGTAAAAATCGGCATGGAAGTCTTCTACGGAAACGGTCCGCAGATCGTCCGGGAGATCAAGGAAAGAGGCCATAAAATCTTCCTGGATCTCAAACTGCATGATATTCCGAATACCGTCTACAGAAGCATGAAGAGGCTTGCGGAACTGGATGTGGATATGGTCAACATCCACGCGGCCGGAACAGTCGAAATGATGTCCGCTGCCAGAAGGGCGCTTGATGAAAAAGGATCAAAGGCCATTCTGCTGGCTGTCACGCAGCTGACCAGCACAAACGAAAAGCAGCTTCACGATGAACTGTGGATTGATCATCCGATGAAGGAAACCGTCAAGCACTATGCAGTCAATGCCAAGATTGCCGGCTGCGACGGCGTTGTATGTTCACCGCTGGAGGCGTCCATCGTTTCTCAGGCATGCGGCGGAAACTTCGTGACGGTAACGCCCGGCATCCGTTTTGCGTCTGATGCGAAGGGTGATCAGAAGCGTGTGACAACGCCCGCAGCCGCAAAGCAGATGGGCAGTACGTTTATCGTCGTAGGCAGATCAATTACCGCTGCGGCCGATCCGCTTGCCGCATATCTGAAGGCATCGAGAGAATTCGAAAGCGGCATCGAAGAATAAACAGAAGTATCAGGATACAGGGAAGATCATTCATCTGATTTTCCCTTTTTTTATCACAGCACGGAGACTTCCGCCCGGAATTCTGAATGTACGGAAGAACCGGACTGATGGCTTTTCTATGAACATTTTTATGTATGTCTGATGAATTAAAAAAATTTCATTTTTTGTATTGACAAAATGTAAGCGCGTACATATTATGGAATTATAGTTGGAAACGTTTCCAACAATGAGAACACGGAGATGATGAAAATTGGTCACAATTAAAGACATTGCCCGTATTTCAGGCTATGGCATCGGCACAGTCTCCAGAGTTATCAATAAGCAGCCTTCTGTCAGTGACACAGCGCGCAGAAGGATCGAAGAAGTCATAGAAGAGCTCCAGTTTGAACGCAATACCAGTGCACAGTTTCTGAAACAACAGAAGGAATCTGACATTGCGGTCATTATCACCGGAAACGGAAACCCCCTGTTCAGTGATATTCTCGAACAGATCCAGTCCAAGCTGGAGGAAGAGGGAGAGGACGCATCGGTTGTATTCGTGGATGAACTTTCCGATCCGGTATCGGAAGCGGTGCGGATCTGCACGGCCAGAAAACCGAAGGGCCTGATCTTCCTGGGCGGAATGAGGGATCATTTCAGAAACAGTTTCGGAAAGATCAATGTTCCTGCAGTTCTTCTGACGAACACGGCCGAATCTCTTCACTTCGCGAATCTGTCAAGCTTTACGACAGATGACTACACTGCTTCAAGAGAGGCGGTCAGGTATCTGATCGAAAACGGGCACAGGCATATCGGTGTGGTCGGAGGATTCCTGGAGGAGGAATCTCTGGTCAGACGGCGTCTGAAAGGTGTTGAAGATGAGATGCATGCCCACAATCTGGACTTCAGCGAAAAAGATAACTATCTGGAATGCCGCTTCTCGGTATCCGCAGGATATGACAGCACAAAGCAGCTGCTTGCCGGAAATCCCGGAATGACTGCGGTATACGCACTCTCTGATTCCATTGCCATAGGAATGATCAGAGCTCTGCACGACATGCACAGGCGCGTGCCTGACGATATTTCCGTAATCGGCTTTGACGGCATTGAAATAGGCCG
>JAILGV010000035.1 GCA_024696355.1 Solobacterium sp. | reverse complement strand
CCTTTCATCCCAATCCCCTCCTGTATAAATGCTATAGTGTAAAAATAAACCCGATTACGGATTCCCGTCAATTGAAAGCCTGAATTTTTTATCATCCGTTTCTGTTTATCACCGCCAAATCACCGGCTCAACTGTCTTCTGTCCGATCAGAAAACACTGTCCCGTTCAGACTGCAGGAATACTCGGGAGGATGTTTCAGGAATACCAGAAATATGAAAATGCGGTTCCGCAGGTTATAATTAAAATAAGAAGATTATCAGACAGACAATTTTGCAAAACAGATCACAGTCAGTACCGCATCATATTACAGGTACAGGAGAAACACCAGAAATGAAAAAGACAATAATATTCCCGGTGATTATGGCGCTGATAGCCGGATGCTCCTCTTCCGCACCGCAGACCGGCGCAGACAGTCACCCTTCCGCTTCAGCTGAACTGCCTTCACAGCAGTATGACGCCAATATCACTGACAGTATTATTGAACCGGTTCCGGGCGTCATTTCAGGCAACACGGAACAGACTGCGGCAGATGTATCATCAGAAGATGTTTCCGACAGCGTCATCGAAGAAGAATCAGCCGCATTCACTCCGCCGGACAGCGAAAAAGAAGAAGCAGACGCTGTAAGCCAGCCTTACGTGCAGACTGCAGAACCGGCGGAATTCGATGTCAGAAGCCTGCTCTTTGAAGAATTTGACAACTTCTACGGTGAAATGACATATATCGGCCTTCCGGAAAAAAGAACCCACGAGCCTCTGAAGAAAGCAAACGGTGTCTGGAGATATAACCTGAAGAACCGTGATGATGCATCAGAGTATTTCATGTTTGATGAACTTGGCTATGCAGAAATGACGGTAAACGGAAGCATGAATCCGCCGGTCATGATCGTCCTGCATCCAAGACTTGCCTGTGACGGTTATGAAGTCTGGGAGGAGGATGATGAGAGTGTCGGATATGAACCTTTTGCGGGAGGTTTTGATGAAAACAACAATATCCGGCTTTTCGGCAGCGGATCCGTAATCAGTCTCACCGAATACTATGCATTTGACGGAAAAGAATATTTGATCGCTGAACTGTGGATATCGGAGGAATCTTCGTTCAACTTTCTGATGATCAGGGAACAGGAACAATAATATGGCGAATTTTTGTATGAAATGCGGCGCACCGATGGATCCGAAAAGCAAATTCTGTGCAAAGTGCGGAGCCCCGGCAGCCGACAGTAAAAAAATAAAGATCACGCAGAACGGCAGAGGCGGTCTGACTTTTGATGTGCCTCCCGGAACCACAGCAGAGATTTCCGGCGGACCTGTAAAAAAGGAACGGAAAACAGCAGAAAGAAAAACGGAACAGCCGAAGAAAAAAAGCGGCGGTCCTGCAAAACTGATTATAGCCGCACTTGCAGGTCTTCTCGGTTTTACCGGTTTCGTGGAACCGGGATTCTTCCTGAAAGGCGGAAAACCGGAAGGTGGAAACACTGTTCTGCCGGATACATCGGGCGGCAATACCGCAGTTCCTGCAGAACTGCCGGAATACAGCGGCAGCTCAAAAGCATTTGAAAAAACCGTCTGTGACGGAGTTGTCGTCAGAGCTGAAGAAAATGCATTTTTCAAGGATACTGACGTCAGAATGACGCCGCTTGATGAGATACCGGATAAATATAACAGCGTGAAGCAGGAGCTTGCGGATCAGTGGATGATCCCGGTCAGTGCCTGGGAAGTCGATGCCGGTCTGGCAGATGATGAGATTATACCCGGTGTATTTGAAGTGGAGATTGATCTGGACAAGCTGGACCTGGATCCTGCCTTCTATCCCTGCCTGAGTGTCGGAAGATTCGGCGATGACGGGAGCTTTTATGAATACGGAACAACCGTCAGGGACGGCAGGCTGATTTATCAGAGCCGGCAGAACTCGGTAACGGCTGTTCTTGTCTGCGGAGCTGCCATTATATACAAAGGTGCTCAGGCTATGGATTACATCAATGAGAGCAAGTATTTCTGGAGCCGGAAGGATTATCTCAAAAGATATGTGGAAATAAAGAAATATCAGACCGATTACGGTTCGTATGAGCTTCAGTGGATTACCGCTGACATCGATCCCGAGCTTGGCGAAAAAGTCAACCGGATCCATGAAATCGAGGAAGACTGCCGTGAACAGGCTGAAGAATATGAAAAAACACTGGATGCAGCCAAGGAACTCGACAGAAACAAGCAGAAAGCTTCGTATTACAAATATCTGCTTGAATCAGACGATGAATACAAACAGCTCCGGGAACTGGTAAAGATCCCGCAGGCTGTTCTGGATACCAGAAAATACATTGACACTGCTTATAAATATCTGGGCGGCGTGGCAAATGTCCGCATGCCCACCGGCAAAGTCATCTTCCTGGCGCGCACCGACTCCCATCTGCCCGAGAACCGGAACAAGCTCGGCCTGGCTGAGAAACTGAATTTTTCGACGATCGTTTCCCTCTGGCCACTGAAGGCACTGACCGATCAAGAAAGCAGGGACAACTACCTGCTTACCATCACGCACGAGCTGTTTCATGTCTGTCAGGAAAGATACCGGTTTACTCCGCCGGCTGCCGACAAGCTCAGCGATGATCCGCGTTTCGACGAAATGGTGACGATGGTTCTGGAAAGAGATGCGAAACTGTACTATCAGAACAACGGCATCATTACGACGGATCCTTCCCTGACTGACAAGGTCCGCTGGGATACAATGCGCCTGCCGATCGACAATGAACCTGACAGCAGAGGCACCGCCAACGGAAAAGACCTCAAGATGCGTGAAGGCTATCAGCTTGGTGATTTCGTGATGTATCTGCAGCAGGAGTACAGGGAACGCTATGTAACCCCGCATAAGCTGATGAAGGCCAGGAGTTATTTCTTCCAGCCGGGCACATCCGGTCCGCTGACGGAAGCTTTCGAAATCAGCGAAACAGAATTTGATCTCTTCTTCCGCAAATGGCTGCTGGCACGCCGCGGCGAACTTACGGAAAAAGCCGTGCAGAATTTCAATGAAGGCGGATATTTACCCAAAGACTGGATCAGACTGAAGAGCGGAGACTGTGCCCATGTGTCTCTTGAAAAAGACGGCAGCTATTTCCTGTCGCTGCGCGGATTCATGAAAAACATGAAGGGTGAACTTAAGGGCATTCTGATCTTTGATGACGATTTCAGAAAGAATCACCATTCCGTCAACCTTGTACCGCTGGTTCCGGATTATGTGCCGATCGAAAGAGGTGCCTACTTCAGTTCCATCACCTTCCTGACAATCGGTGAAATATACGGAAAAATCGAAGCCGGGGAAAATATGGATGTCGGCTATTCCGTCTGGACTTTCGACAAGACGCCTTCCCCTGCTCTTGATCAGACCGATGATTCCCTGATCATCAGTCTTCCGAAAACAAGCGGTGCCGCAAAAGCCGGAGTCATCGATGGTTATGTCCTGAAAATTACAGCTGGTGATCAGGTGATCATTGATGATGAAATAGACAAGGCAGGCTTTGAAAAGAGCTTCAGCTATGCAAAATCTCAGCTTTCGAAAGGCGGCAGAACCGATCTGTCCGTCACCCTCTGTGAATTCGTAAGATCCAATGACGGAAAAAGGTGCCCCGGAATTGAATCAGATCCTGTCAGAATTACCATCGGTGAAGAAAAGCAGGCTGATGAACGGGTCTATAAGGATCTCTACCTTTACAAGGACAAGACCTGCCGTTTTGACGGGGACATCATCGCAGGATATATGGAAAGAGACGACTATACGGTCGGTTCCTGGCCCGGCGGAAACCAGGTCCGGATCACAGGAAATAAAATCGAAGTCGTGCTGTCAGCTGTGGATTTTACCGTCACCGGAAGTAATCTTCAGTACAATGTTGTTTCTTTCAACGACAATTACACAAGGCAGTCAGTTACATTCACCGGAGAATTCAAAGGTGATTACGGGGAAAACCACCTGTATTACATTCTGACCGGAGTATCTCCCGCGGTATTCAGCGGATCGGAAACAGAAAGCGGAACGCAGCGCGTCGGTACATATTCGGGCGGACAGACGACCTATACGTACCGGAATTACAGATTTGAGAATTCTGTTGCATTCTCCGACCCGGGAACGGACGGAATCATCGATGTATATTTCAAAAACGGCGATATTTCTTCTGTGGAAATCAGTCTGCCGGGCAGATATACCTTCAATGACGACTATAAAACCGAAGGAGAGAATCCGGTGAGCGAAAGCTCGGAGGGAAGATATACATATACACTGGAACTGCTCAGATAATTCAGCAGGGCTTCAGCTTCACAGACATACAAAATCCCCTTCCGCATAACCCGGGAGTTATACAGAAGGGGATATTTTTGCGTATTTCCCAGCCGCATTCAGTCCGGGATCTCAACATCTTCACCCGTGTAAAGAAACCTCAGATGAAATCCTGCCTGAGGATCCTTAAGATCGGAATATGCAATGCTTACTCCGTAGGCTTCCGATACATCCAGTGCCCTGTCCCCTATGCCGTAGACATAGTGCCAGTGCGGATGTGCATCCTGAATAAGTCTCGGTTTTCTGTTTCTGACCCATTCGGCGTCCTGCATGAAGCAGGCTCTTTCCTCAATGCGCTTTATCGTGCTTCCTGCCTGCATTTCCTTAGCGATCTTCTTTTTTCCCTTTCCTCTGACTCTGCGGTCGGTCCATATACCGTCCTTCAGCGTACCGATATATGTTTCACTGACAGACTGATCCTTTACAACCGCAAACCAGTAAGTGCCGTTTTTTCCTCCGATAATCCAGTCAGTTTCATCACGAAAAGCCTGGCAGTATTCAAAGCCGTTTTCTCTTTCAGCCAGTTCCGTAAAGCGAAAGCCTGTCATTGCATATTCCTCCCTGATTGCCCTGATGCGGTTCTGAATTGCTCAGTCTGTTGTTTCTGCCATGATAACGATGTATCTGTTCATGCGCCTGTCGTATACGCTCCAGCATGCAGCGCCCCACCATTCATAACCTGCCTCAAAATAATTTGACCAGTCTGTAGTCCACTCATATACTTCCAGTTTATCTGTTCCCCCGGGGAACAAAACAGAGTTGACCGTACGGAACTCATCCGGTCCGTAGCCCGAGGTATGCGGCGTTTCCCAGAAAGCATACCAGTACGGTATCTGTTCTCCTTTTAAAAAGTCCGGCAGGCCGCAGTCATAAAATCTCTGGCCGATACGGTCTGTCCGCAGTATCACCGGTATATGCAGCAGTTGTTCCGGATCGATCTGACGGGCCTTCGCCTTCCCTATATCCAGATTCCACGGAAACGGTTCGTCCCGAACTGTCCCGCAGCAGCTGATTTCCGATTTTAACTGTTCATCGATATACCGTTCTATCACTTTAAGCATTGCAAACAGCACTGCATCCTTATGCGAGCGGTATCCCTGATGCGGTGTGTCGTCTTCGATCAGACAATAGTCGATGATGCACCGCGGGTAATTCTTTATCAGTTCATAAAATGGGTCTTTTACTAATTCACGCATACATGTCACCCGTCATCCTGTTCTCTTTTATGTATAATACTGAAACACTGTTTATCAGAGATAAATCTTTATAAATATTATACCGTCTGCCTGACGCGGATTATACATGAAGCCGGATATAAGTGACTGAGAAAGCATATCAGCAATAAGTATCCTCCGGCCTAGCCGGAGGTTTTACAGTTTCGGGCATAGCCCTGCCTCCAAAGCCGCGCTTTACAGCGCAAACGTGGTCCGCGGCGAGAATTTAATTCTTTCTGCCCGTGAACGGATCCTCAAACTCCAGTTCTAATTGCTGCGCTATCTGGTCTTCTTTCAGCTGATTCTGGATATATTCTGCGATTTTCTTTGTGTTCTTTCCTACCGTGTCCACATAATATCCCCGACACCAGAACTCCCTGCTCCGATACTTATACCGCGCATTCGCAAACCGC
>JAILGV010000031.1 GCA_024696355.1 Solobacterium sp. | reverse complement strand
ATGCTGAAGTATTTCTGCGGGCGGCCTGTCAGGCTTCTGACAAGCGGACCCGCAACGTTGAGCCGGATGACACTGCTGTCGGTGCAGGCGGTCTCACTGCCTGCGGGATCGCAGATGAAGTCAAAGGTGAACCTGCGCTTTGCGGCAAGTTCACCAAGGGCTACGTCGAAGACGCTTCTTAAATACGAATAGAAACTGTCCAGTGAAAAGAACACGCTGTCATCTTCAATACTTTTGGTATTGAAGATCTCTTCCCGGATTCTTGATGCATAATTCATTTGATCTGTCCCTCCTGCCCTTCAGGGCACAAAAAAGATCCTGCATGAAACTGAAGGGACGGAGGTAAATGCACGGCGGTGCATTTACGGTACGTTAGGCTTCTGTTTTCATGACAAGATCTCTTACGGGGATATGGTATCATGCGGGGATTATAACTGTAACGCGCTTTCATCCCAAGGAGGCTAAAGCTCTTGGGGTTTCCCGCGCTTATTTTCTAAGCTTCCTCATCCAGCAGTTTGACTTCTCTGACAAGAAGTTCGCACAGATTTCTCAGTTCTTCTTCAGAAAGTGTTATTCCTTTGCCCATTTTTTCATGTTCCGGTGCCCAGTCGCGGATATCGTATTTCGGTGCCCTTCCGGACCAGCTGATTTTATTGAGTTCTTTTGTCCAGCCGCTTTTTGACTCAGACAATACTCCGAGTTCCTCTATAATTTCGTAATTAATTTCGCTCATGATTTTCCTCCCTGCACTCTGCGGTTCTGAAAATATATCAGCCGCTTCACTCCGACAGAAATAAGCCCCGGACTGCTGATCCGCTGCCCGGAGCTGCTTTGTTTACTGCTGAATGTATTTCTCTCCGTTGAGGAGAACGACATTCATGCGTTCTACGGTTATCTTTTCCCAGACGCCGGCTTTGATATACGGCTCTGACTTCAGATATTCATCAAAGAGTTCCTTTGAAGGGAAGTCCATGACCATAACAGAGCCTTTCATCTTTCCTTCTTCATCCAGAAGACCGCCGGCACATACTACTTTGCCCTTAATCTGTGACATGTTGGCGAGATGCTGCGGACGTACTTCCATTCGCTTTTCCAGCATGCCTGCACCGTCATAAGCTGTAATAACAAACTGCATATTTTCCTCCTTCTGCTGAATATGATTCTTTTCTGTTTATTCCCGGAGCCTGCTGTTCACCCGTTTCGCTTTCATACGGACGCATGCACGCTCCTGATATTTCCATTATAGCCGGATTGTCCTGCTGAAATGAAGGATTCTGCGGCCAGTCAGTGTCCTGCCGCAAATAAAAATGCAGATCATGAGACCTGCATTCAGATAACTAAATCTGTTTTCCGTAAACACTGATACGGTTAAGCGCTCTTGCCAGGGCAATTTCCGCTCTCTGCACATCAAGGTTCGGCTTCTTTTGCGCAAGGCGTCTCTCAGCTCTTTCCTTGGCTGCGATTGCTCTTTCCAGATCGATTTCCGACTTGCCCTCGATCGCATCCGTCAGTATCTCGGCTTTGTTTTCCCGGAAGTAGAACATCCCTCCGGATACCGCGTATTCTTCCCTCTGTCCGTTTTCGATCGTGGACATCTTTCCGACCTTCAGCATCGTCACAAGAGGCATGTGCTCCGGCAGAATACCTCTCTGTCCTTCGTTGGTTTCAATGTTGATGATCTCGGTGTCCATCTCCTTGTACACACCATGAGGAGTCATGATGCGGCAGTGAATCGTGCTCATTTCAGCGACTCTGCCTTCTTGACCACATCTTCGATCGTACCGACTGACATAAATGCCTGTTCAGGCAGATCGTCATATTTGCCGTCCAGGATTTCCCTGAAGGAGCGTACCGTGTCTTTTACCGGTACATAGACGCCGGGCAGACCGGAGAACTGTTCAGCGACGGAGAACGGCTGAGACAGGAAGTTACGGATACGGCGGGCACGGTTAACTGTCTTCTTGTCTTCTTCACCCAGTTCTTCCATACCCAGAATTGCGATGATATCCTGAAGTTCCTTGTATCTCTGCAGAATCATCTGCACTTCACGGGCAACTTCATAGTGTTCCTCACCGATGACCAGCGGGTCCAGCATACGGGATGAGGAACCCAGCGGATCGACTGCCGGATAAATACCCAGGGCAGCGATGGAACGGTCAAGAACCAGACGGGCATCCAGATGCGAGAATGTTGTCGCAGGAGCCGGGTCGGTCAGGTCATCCGCAGGGACGTAAATTGCCTGTACGGAAGTGATGGAACCCTTGTCGGTGGATGTGATTCTTTCCTGAAGCTGGCCCATTTCCGTTGCCAGAGTCGGCTGATATCCGACTGCGGAAGGCATACGGCCGAGCAGTGCGGATACTTCCGAACCTGCCTGTGTAAAACGGAAGATGTTGTCGATGAACAGAAGCACGTCCTGATGATCTTCATCACGGAAGTATTCAGCCATCGTCAGGGCACTCAAGGCAACTCTCCTTCTGGCCCCCGGCGATTCATTCATCTGGCCGTATGTCAGGACGGTGTTCTTAAGAACGCCGGATTCCTTCATTTCATTGTACATGTCGTTGCCTTCACGGGTACGTTCACCGACACCCGCAACGACAGAACGTCCGCCATGTTCGATCGCAATGTTATGAATCAGTTCCTGCATCAGGACGGTTTTGCCTACACCGGCACCGCCGAACAGACCGATCTTTCCGCCCTTGGCATAAGGACACAGAAGATCGATGACTTTGATGCCTGTTTCCAGAATTTCACTGGATGTCTGCTGCTGGGCAAATGTCGGAGCCGGTCTGTGGATCGGCATATGCTTCTCAGCTTTCACTTCGCCCAGTCCGTCAATCGGCTGTCCCAGGACGTTGAACATGCGTCCCAGCACTTCGTCTCCGACGGGAACTTCGATTGATGCTCCGGTATCGATGCATTCCATGCCTCTGACAAGACCGTCAGTGGAGGACATGGCAATACATCTGACAATGTCATCACCGATATGCTGTGCCACTTCGGCAGTCATCTCGGTATTCTCATTCATTTTGACCTTTATGGCATTTTTGATGGAAGGTAAATTCTCCGGATTGAACCGGATATCAATGACAGGTCCGATAACCTGTACAATCTTGCCTGTTTCGCTCATATCTTCTTACCTTCTTTCTACACAGCAGCGCTGCCGCTGACGATCTCCGTGATCTCCTGCGTGATCGCTGCCTGTCTTGCCTTATTGTATTCGAGCATCAGACTCTCGCTGAGCTCATCTGCGTTATCGGTAGCGGTCTTCATCGCCACGCGTCTGCTTCCCTGTTCCGAAGTTGTCGATTCCATCCAGTCGCTCCAGGCGACATCCTGAATCATCATCGGAATCAGCTGATTGAGTATCGTTTCGGGATCCGGTTCGAAGAGAGTCTCGACATAGACTTTCCCTTCGGGCAGCGGTTCCTTTTTCAACTCCTTCAGCTCGCAGGGAAGAAGCTGATCAAATTCGGCGCGGAATGTCATGGTATTTACAAATCTTGTATACAGGATCTGCAGTGTACCGATTTCTCCGAGGATATACTTCTCTGTCAGAATCTGGATGAACTGCTTCAGAAGACTGAACTGCAGTCTGTCTGAGGAAATGCTCTGCTCATTCACCAGATTGAATCCCAGTTCCTTTATCTGGTTGTACAGGGATGTTCCGATTACGACAATCGGGTCCTCCGGATTCAGTTCCTTCGCAAGTCTCAGCACATTCTGATTGTAGCCTCCGCAGAGACCCAGGTCAGAACAGAACAGAATCGTTCCTTTTGCCTCACTGCCGTTATGCTTCAGATAACAGCTTTCCAGTCCCTGGTTATTGGCTGAAATCTCATCAACCGTATCCTGCAGGCGCTGGGCATACTCACGGTTCGCTTCCATTCTGCTGCGCTGTTTGAAGAGCTTTGCGTTGGCGATCATTTCCATCGCCTTAGTGATCTTTCGGGTACTGTTGACCGACTTGATTCTTGAACGCAGAGCCTGCTTCGACTGTGCCATATCAGTTCACTCCTCTGACAAAGTTAAACTCTTCCAGAGCGTCCTTCATTGCCGCGTCAAGTCTGTCATTGAGTTCGTCGGAAATAATGCCTTTGCTTTCGATTTCATCAACGATATCCTGACAGTGCTGATGGAAGAACTGATGCATTTTTCTTTCAAATGTACGCACGTCTTCAAGCCTTACCTTATCCAGATATCCGTTCTTGGCAGCGTAAAGGGAAAGTACCTGCTCTGCCATGGACATCGGCTGGTACTGCGGCTGCTTCAGCAGTTCTGTCAGTCTGGCACCGTGTTCCAGGATTCTCTTTGTACTGGCATCAAGGTCGCTTCCGAACTGCGAGAAGCTCAGCATTTCATGATACTGCGCAAGTTCCAGCTTCAGTGAGCCGGAAACTTTCTTCATGGCTTTTGTCTGCGCGTTGGAGCCTACACGGGATACGGACAGACCGGAATCAACGGCCGGACGCACACCGGACGCAAACAGGTCTGTCTGAAGGAAGATCTGTCCGTCGGTAATTGAGATGACATTTGTAGGAATATATGCGGAAATATCGCCGGCCTGTGTTTCAATGATCGGAAGTGCCGTCAGGGAACCTCCGCCCAGTGAATCATTCAGCTTGGCCGCTCTTTCCAGAAGTCTGCTGTGCAGATAGAAAACGTCGCCGGGATAAGCCTCACGTCCCGGAGGTCTCCTTAACAGAAGCGCCATTGTACGGTAGGCTACAGCGTGCTTGGACAGATCGTCATAAACGATCAGTACGTCCTTGCCTTCCTCCATCCATTCTTCACCCATGGCACATCCTGCATAAGGCGCGATGTACTGCAGAGGTGCAGAAGTGGATGCGGACGCATTGACGATTACTGTATAATCCATCGCTCCGCCTTCTCTGAGCTTCTGTACCAGACGGGCAACGGTGCTTTCCTTCTGACCGATTGCCACATAGATACAGTTAACGTTCTTGCCCTTCTGATTCAGGATTGTATCGATTGCAATCGCAGTCTTTCCTGTTTCACGGTCACCGATAATCAGCTCTCGCTGACCTTTTCCGATCGGGATCATGCTGTCGATGATCTTAAGGCCGGTCATCAGCGGCTGGCAGACGGAACGCCTGGTCATTACACCGGGCGCGACTCTTTCAACTGCCCTTGCTCTGTCTGTTACGATCGGTCCCTTGTCATCGATAGGCTGTCCGAGAGAATTAACAACTCTTCCGAGCATTGCATCGCCGACTGGAACTTCAACGATTCTTCCTGTGCGGCGCACTTCATCACCCTCACGGATCACGGAATCATCGCCGAGCAGTACGGCACCGATATGATCCTCTTCGAGGTTCATAACCATTCCCATAACGCCGTTCGGGAATTCCAGCAGTTCGGAAGACATTGCCTTCTCAATCCCCTGGATCATGGCAACTCCATCACCGACACTGATGACATAACCGACATCATCGGAATGAATCTGATGCTCATAGTTCTTAATCTGGTCTTTGATTAATGAACTGATCTCTTCCGGTCTGATCTGTTTCATGCCATTCCTCCTTCCAATAACGCTTTTCTCATGTTTTCAATACGGGTCTTCATGGTGATGTCGGTAACGTTGTTTCCGACGATAACCTTGATGCCCGCCAGGACAGACGGATCAATCTTGTTTCTGAGAATGATCTTTTTGCCTGTCTTTTTCTCAAGTGCTTTTCTGATCTTTTCGAGATCTTCTTCAGCAAGAGGTCTTGCCGAAGCAACAACTGCTGTTTCAACGCCAAGCTCTTCGTTGGCTCTTTTAATATATTCGTCCAGCATTTCCGACAGATACCAGGATCTGTCCTTATCTACAAGCAGCTGTATGAAGCTGACCATTTCACTGTCAAGATACTGTGAAAATACTTCCCGGATGAGCTTCTTTTTCTCACTCCTGGTAATCTTTACAGCCTGAAGGAACAACAGGAAATCCGGATTCTCATCCAGCACTTTCCTCAGGGCTTCCGCCTGTTCCTTCTTTTCATCTACTGTTCCGTTTTCTTTCGCAAGCTCAAACAGCCCCTGCGCATATCGTTCAGCTACCTCATTCGTCATGGCAGACTTCCTTTACAAAAGCATCAACAGCCTGACGGTCAAGATCCGCAGAATCTCTTTCGCCGATCAGCTTGCCTGCCGCATCCATGGCAACATTTACCATCTCGCTGCGCAGACCTTCATACATTTCACGGCGTTCTGCTTCAATATCGTAACGGGCTTTCTGCCTGACTGCCTCAGCTTCCCTGTTTGCCTGAGCAAGAATCGTATCCTTTTCATCGCGCGCCTCTTTAATGGCGGCAGATACAATCTCCTCAGCTCTTCCGGAAGCCTGATTCAGCTGTTCAAGGGCCTTCTGGCGGTCACCAAAAGCTTCCTGTTTTGCCTTTTCGCTATCCATAAGATCGGACTGCATCTTCTCGGAGCGCTTGTTCAGGAAATCCTTTACGGATTCCCAGAGAATTGCTTTCATAAGGTAAAACAGGACCAGTGTGCTGCAGAGCTGTACGAACATCGTCAGCGGGTTCGGTACCAGCTGACCTACGATGTCGACATCAATCATCAGCTGCACCTATTAATAAACGAAGATCAGCAGAATGGAGACGAGCAGTCCATAAATAGCACAAGTCTCGGAAAGTGCGATACCAAGAATCATCGTGGAACGGATCTTGGATTCTGCTTCGGGATTCTTACCGATCGCATCGCACGCGTGTGCCGCGACTTCACCTTCGCCTCGTCCGGTCATCATACCGGTCATAACAGCGAGTGCTGCTCCGATTGCAATTAAACCTCTGTTGATATCCATAAAATTTTCCTCCCTTACTGGACTTTTTTAACTTCTTCGGGAATGTCGTTCCCGATCAGAACTACTGTCAATGTTACAAATACCAATGTCTGAATAAAACCTGTGAACAGGTCAAAATAAGCATGAAGCACCGGGGTGATAATCGGCGCCAGGAAGTTGACTACAGCTCCGCCGTTTTTAGTGAACAGTGATACAACGCTGTCTGACAGAACCTGGCAGAAGCTGTAAATCAGCTGCATCATGATTCCGCCGCAGAGAATATTTCCGAAAAGACGGAGTGACATTGACACCATTGTTGAGAATTTGCCGAAGATGTTCATCGGAAGCATAACGGCAAGAGGCTCAAGGAATGCGTGGAAGTATCCCTTGACGCCGCTGTATTTCAGCTCGGCAGCCTGGATAATGCACCAGGTGATAAAAGCCAGCAGCAGCGTGACGCTCAGATTTGATGTCGGAGAAGAGAGTCCGAACAGTGAAATAATATTGGAGACAAAGATATAAACCCAAAGCACGAGAATATACGGCGTCAGAGTGTCTGCGTACCTGTCTCCGACATTGGTGCGTGTGGTTTTATAAACACTTTCAACCCCCATCAGCACCGGCACCAGAATTCCCTTCGGCTTCTCATACGGATCAGCTTTCTTAAATTTATTCCCGATCAGCACAATTGCAATTCCGAGAATGACCGTCTCAAGAATGATCGTATAAACGTCGGACTGGACTGTAATATTCATCTGTATTACTCCTTTCCCGCTGTCAGCGTGTCAATCACAACAGCAGCCTTGATCAGCATCATGCCGGCCGCCACCGTAAAGATATTCAGATAATCAGGCACAAACACCGCCGCAAGCATCGGCAGCCCCATCATTGCAAAGTTAACCGCAAAATGCATTGACCCGGTGCCTTTGCCTGACACACCTGTATCCACCACTTCATTCCAGAACAATTCGTTCCTTTTATAAATAAGGATAGAAATCACTTCTCCGAGCAGAAATCCGAAGACATACTGTCTGCCCCAGTACAGGGATATCAGACTGAAGAACATAAGCACTGCGCATATTTTCCAACACCTGCCGTTCATCCGTCTCCCTCTGCTCTTTTCACGCTTTAACAGATACTAGATTATTATAGCTTGAAATCAGATTACATAACACTGCTTTTTATATGCAGCACTCTGTCCGAAAGCCTTTTTTCCGGCAGATTCTTAAAGTTTCCGGGACGCTGCGGAGTGCCTGTACAATCTAAGTATAACCGGCGCATAAATAACATTTCATATATAGTTTATTTTCCACATATACCGTTTTTGCTATATATCGTTTTGTTTCTGAATTCTGCGGCTGATTCACGCTTCCGGATTTGCTCAATATATCGTTAGTTTCACAAAATATCTGAACTTTTCCCGGGTCTTTCCATTGATTGACTCGTTTGAAACTCCTATAATACTTTCTGTGAAATCACATTTAGGAGGAAAGAAATGAATTTCAAAAAGATTACAGTTTCCATGCTGGCAGTCGCAATGCTGGCAGGATGCGGCTCCAAAGAAGCGGCCGCAACTACTGAAAGCGATGACGGCAAGAAGATTGACACGCTCCGCTTCCAGTTCGTACCTTCCAGAGACCCGGGCGAAATTATCGCAGGTACATCCGAACTCGGCCAGCTTGTCATTGATGAGATGGCTCAGAAGGGATATACAATCGGCAACGTTGAAATCACAGTCAGTGATACATACGAAGCTGCCGGTGAAGCTCTGTCCGCAGGTTCCATCGACGTCGCATGGCTGCCGGGCGGAACATACGCTCTGTATTCCGATGAATCAGACGTTATTCTGACTGCTACACGTAACGGTCTGTCCAACGACTCCGAGAATCCGGCTGACTGGAACGGCGATGCCAACAAGACTCTGAAGAACGGTCCGCAGGTTACTTACTACCGTTCACTGATCTATGCTACACCGTCCGAATACGGAAAAGTTCTTGCTGAAAAGGTCAACAACGGCGAAGAACTGACATGGGATGATCTCAACAACGCTCAGTGGGCAGTTATGAACATCACAAGTTCCGCAGGCTACATCTATCCGACACTCTGGCTCATGGAGCACTATGACGGCAAGAAGCTCACAGATCTGGCTCACGTTACAACTCTCGACGGCTACAAAGCTGCTTTCCAGGCTGCTGCAAACGAGCAGGTTGACATTATTGTCTGCTACGCTGACGGCCGCAACGACTATGAAACATCCTGGAACCTCGCTGCTGACAAAGAAGACGAAACAGGTCACTCCGGACTCAACCGCATTGACGGTGACTCCATCTGGAACGAACTGAACGTTATCGGTGTTACAGACGGTATCTACAACGACACAGTCGCTGTTACAAAGGCTAACCCTGCAATCTACAACCCTGAATTCATCGCAGCTCTGCAGGATTCCATCATCAACATCATCGGCACAGAAAAGGGCGCAGAAATCTTCGCTATCTACTCCCACACAGGATATGCAAAGTCCACTGACGCTGACTACGACGGTGCACGTGCTGCTCTGAAGGTTCTTGACTGATCAATCCTTTATCGGAATATACAGGCCGGAAATTATCCGGCCTGTTTTTTATTATTGTTGTGTCTTTTGTCTTTTGAATGCGTTATCATATTTAACGTGAAATGAGGTTATCGAAATGATTGAATTTATTGATGTATCAAAGACCTATCCCAACGGGACAAAAGGACTTCAGCATGTCAATCTGAAGATTGAACAGGGTGAGTTTATTGCAATCATCGGTCTGTCCGGTGCCGGAAAATCTACTCTGATCCGCACCATCAACAGGATGATTGATATTACCGACGGACAGCTGATCGTTGACGGAACGGATGTTATGACGCTGAAAGGCAAGTCTCTCCGTAAATTCCGCAGAAAGATCGGAATGATCTTCCAGTCGTTTAATCTTGTATCACGTGCTTCCGTTATCAAAAACGTACTTTCCAGCAACGTGCCGGACATGCCGTGGTATAAAGTGCTTCTCGGAATCTATTCCAGGGAGCAGAAGATCAAGGCACTTGAAGCGCTCGACAAGGTTAACATCCTTGACAAGGCATACCATCGCTGCGATGAACTGTCAGGCGGACAGATGCAGCGTGTTGCCCTGGCCAGAACGCTTGCCCAGAACCCTACAATTATCCTGGCTGACGAGCCGGTCGCTTCACTTGACCCGATCATGGCGGATGTCGTTATGAGCGACTTTGCCAAGATCAACAGGGAAATGAATATTTCAATCCTCCTCAATATCCATCACGTAGACCTCGCGCTGAAATATGCCACAAGAGTAATCGGTGTAAGAGCAGGCCATATCGTTTATGACGGACCGGCTGCCAATGTGACGCAGGAAATCCTTGACCAGGTTTATAACGGAAAGGCTGTTCCCAAGTCTACCGATATCAAAACCGAGGTAGAAAAATGAGCCAGCTCAGAATAGAAAAAAAGACGCCGCTGTTTGACCGTATTTTCAAGCCGGAACACATCGTTCTTGAAAACGGCCATACCGTCGACCGTCCCAGAAGCAGAATGCCGCTGATTATCATCTGCCTTCTGCTGGTTGTATATGTCTCCCTGCAGGCCACCGGCTTCAATATGAAGACCATCGTTGAAAGAGGCTACCAGCTCTCCGTAATTCTGAGCAAGATCTTCCATCCGAATTTCAGCTACTTCCCCAGTGTCGTCAATCCTCTGATTGAAACCATCAAGATGTCGGTTGTCGGTACGGTAGTCGGATGCCTGATCGGTCTCCCTCTTTCCATCCTTGCATCAAGCAATATCAACAGCAACAAACCGTCCCTGCTGTTTATCCGTTTCCTGCTTTCCATCATGAGATCGGTTCCGACTCTGATTTATGCTTCCATACTTACACTGGTATTCGGTCTGGGAACATTTGCGGGAACCATCGCCATCGTAATCTTTACGGTCGGTATTGTTGCCAAGATGCTTTATGAAAGCATTGAAACCATTGACATGAAGCCGTATGAGGCAATGACTTCATTCGGTGCAAATACGCTGCAGGCATTCTGGACAGCATGCATGCCGCAGATTCTTCCAACATATATTGATGACTGCCTGTACTGCTTCGAGCTGAACGTACGTGCATCCTCCATCCTCGGTTATGTCGGTGCCGGCGGTCTAGGCGTTCTGATCCGTGAGCGTACGGGTCTGCGTGCCTACAACGATCTCGGCATGGTCCTGCTTACGTTATTTATTGTTGTATTCACTATCGATCTGATCAACGACTACGTTCGTTCAAAGATTTCATAAGGGGGTTTTAAGTTATGACAGTATTAGAACAGCTTCAGGCTGAACCTAAAAACCTCTGGAAACGGGTGCTGATATTCATTGTTCTTCTGTTCATTGTTGCATGGGGCAGCTCCACCATTGAATACAACGGTCTCACGGCAAAAGGAACAGGCATTGCCTACGGTATCATTTACGGTATCTTCCATCCCAACAAGGCTCTTCTGTTTGACATGAGTGATGCGGGTGTTCCGTATCTTGTTCTTCAGACAATCGCCATTGCCGTATTAGGTACGATCTTCGGCGCCATTCTTGCCATTCCGGTAAGCTTCCTGGCATCTACGAATATCGTTCCCAAGCCTGTTGCATACTTCTTCCGTGCACTGATTCTCATGATCAGAACAATCCCGTCCATGATCTGGGCGCTTGTATGGATACGTGTTACCGGTCCGGGTGCATTCTGCGGTGTTGTCACCCAGTCCATATGCTCCATCGGCATGATCTCCAAGATGTATATCACAGCCATTGAAGACCTTGATACAGGTATTCTTGAGTCTCTTGACGCAGCCGGCTGCAACACATTTGAAAAGATCCGTGTCGGTATTCTTCCGCAGCTGAGTGCAGGCTTCATTTCCACAGCGATCTATCGTTTCGATATCAACCTCAAGGACGCTACAACACTCGGTATTGTCGGTGCCGGCGGTATCGGTTCCCCGCTTGTTCAGTCCATCACTTACGGAAGATGGTCCAATGTCGGCGCATTCCTGCTCGCACTGATCATTCTTGTCCTGATTATCGAATACGCATCAACAAGAATCCGTTCCAGGCTCGCAAGAGGTCAGTAAACAACGCAAAACCGGCTGTACCAGATGCAGCCGGTTCTTAATTCCGGAGGTACAAAATGAAAAACAGAATCCGTATACTTGCGACGAGCGATGTCCACGGTTATATCTATCCGTACAGCTACGCCGACGGAAAATCGGCAGACCATGGATTTGCCCGCCTGAGCACAATGATCAATTCCCTTCGTGACAGCAGCACCATCCTGATTGACAACGGCGACACGCTCGAGGGTTCCCCGCTGTCTTATTATCATTACCACACAAAACCCGATCAGGTCAGTTCGGTCACAAAGGTCATGAATTACATCGGGTATGACTATATCAATCTCGGCAACCATGATTTCAGTTACGGTGAAGAGGCTCTCTTCACACATCTCAACAACATCAAAGCCCCCTGCATCACCTCAAATATCAAGTTCAAGGGAAAACCCTTTGCCCCGACATATGTAATCCGTGAAACGGAAGGCAGAAAAGTTGCTCTTTTTGCTCTGGTCACCCAGCATATTCCCAACTGGGAACCGAAGCACCATATCAGGCACTTCCGCTTTCAGGATGCATTTGAAACCGCAAAAAAGACAGCGCGGCTGATCAGGGATCTGGAAAACCCTGATTATGTGATCTGCATTTATCACGGCGGCTTTGAAAGAGATCTGAAGACAGGCATGGCGACAGAAGAACAGACCGGTGAAAACGAAGGATACCGCATTCTGAAGGAAATCCCGGGCATTGACATCCTGATTGCCGGTCACCAGCATCAGTCAAAATGCGGAACGGCTTTCGGAAAAGCATATACGGAAACTGCTGCCGACGGCAGGGAGCTGGCGTGCATCGACATCTATACCGATACCGGCATCATTGAACCGAAGCTGATCCCGGTCGATACCGACCCGAAGCAGGCAGTGCTCGACCTGGCACAGGATGAAGAGGATGAATGCCAGATCTGGCTTGATCAGACACTTGGCACGTGCAGAACGGATCTGAAGGTCAGGGATGAGTTCGATGCCCGTCTGCACAAATCACAGATCATTACATTCCTGAACATGGTCGCAAAAGAAGCCAGCGGGGCGGATATCTGTTCCTGTGCCCTGTTCAACGGCGCCGTCGGATTTAATACATCCATTACGATGCGGGATATCGTAAGCACCTACGTCTTCCCCAATACCCTCGTTGTAAAAAAGGTGACAGGCAGAATTCTGCGTGAATACCTGGAAAAGAATGCCGAATTCTGGTCACAGGCAGGCGGAAGAATTATCGTCAGTCCGCAGTATGATTATCCGACGCCGATGCATTTCAACTACGATATGGCTGACGGCATCGAATACACCATCAAAGTATCCAACGATCCCGGTGAGCGCATCGTTTCCCTGACAAGAAACGGAGAGGAAATCACGGATGATATGGAATTCACTCTCTGCGTCAATAACTACAGGGCGGGCGGAGGAGGAAACTTCAATATGATCAAAGATGCCCCCACCGTTAAGGAAATACAGACCGGCATGGTCGAACTGATCGCCGACCGGCTGAACCGCGAAAGTGAAATCAGCTTTGAACCGGTAAACAATATTCAGGTTATTCTCTGAACAGACAGGATCTACGGATCCTGTTTTCTTGTTCAGCTTTTTTTCACAGTCATTTTATGAAAATAGAATTATGATATTGATATCGGAGGTTAACGGTTATGTTTGACTTAATAGGAAGTACCTGTGC
>JAILGV010000023.1 GCA_024696355.1 Solobacterium sp. | reverse complement strand
CGGTTTTTACTATAATGATTGCAGGGAGACGTATATGGCGCGGAAAGAAGACAAAACAAATGCCCTGCGCATACTTGATACGGCAGGGATCAGCTATAAGATTCATACATATGAAACAGATGACGGCATGATTGATGCCGTGTCGGTGGCGCAGAAGTGCGGCGAGGATCCCGAACAGGTGTTCAAGACGCTGGTGACCGAGGGAAATGACAGGAATTACTATGTGTTTGTCATCCCGGGAAACCAGAAGCTTGATCTCAAGGCATGCGCAAGAGCGGCAGGGGTCAGAAGTGTTGAGATGATTCCGCAGAAGGAACTGTTTAAAACGACCGGATACATCCACGGAGGATGTTCACCGGTCGGCATGAAGAAAAAGTTTGTGACGATATTCGATGAAACCGTAATTCTGTTTGATACGGTTATGGTATCCGCAGGCAGAGTGGGGATGCAGATGGAAGTGAATCCCGAAGACCTGCTTGCCGTCACCGAAGGAAAAACAGCTGCCCTGGTCAGAGACTAGGCAGTTTTTTTCCGGAAGAACAGATCCCGGATAATCAGAATCAGCACATAGCAGACAAATCCGCCGAGCAGGAATCCGGTGCCGTCGATCATCATGTCATTAAAGTCGCTGCTTCTGCCGGGAATATAGCGCTGGATGGTTTCGTCCGCAAAGGGAACGGAAAACAGAAACAGCACAAAATTCATGAACCTGCTGTGAAACAGGGGACAGATGTGCATGGCTGCCGTAACCAGGAATCCGAGTCCGGCAAACTCGCATACATGAGCGAATTTTCTGACATAGTGATGAAATACATAATAATCGGTATAAAGCCCGAAGCGCACAAGAAAAGCCGAAAGCTTCTGCGCAAACCTCGAGGAAACCGAAGAAGAAACGTCCGCGATCATCATGGAGTTTCTGAATATAAAGTAGATATACAGGGCAACAAAGAGCCATACCCACCAGTGTTTTCTTTTTTTCATAAGCCTCTCCGTGAAATTCATTTTCTGAGGATAATGGCAATCATACCATAAACATGACGAACATGGTATAATCCCTGTCATGAACAGAATCAGTACAAACAAACAGGCCGCGGACATTATCTCTGTCATCGCCGGCACCTTTCTTCTCTGTGTTTCCGTAGAAATGTTTATCCTGCCCTATCACATCCTCTCCGGAGGACTGGCAGGCATCTCCGTTGCCCTGTATCCGTTTTTCCATATCAACCAGACACTGGTTATCAATATTATGGATATCCTTCTTCTGGGACTGGGAACGGTATTTCTCGGGAAATACTTCTTTCTTACAACCGCACTGTCCGCACTGCTTTATCCGGTTTTCAACTATATTCTGGAGGGCATAATCATTGCACCGGAAGTGGATCCGCTGCTGGCATCCTTCTACGGCGGACTTCTCGGCGGCATCGGACTGGGGATGGTTCTCAGAACCGGATCAAGCACGGGCGGAATGGATATCCCGCCGCTGATCATCCACAAGTACACCGGCATAAAAATATCCTTGCTGGTGCTTGCCACGGATGCCCTGACGGTTCTGCTCGGGTATTTTGCATACGGCGTTACCGATGTCCTGATCGGACTGATCTCGGTCTTCTCCAGCAGCTATGCCATCGGCAGGGTTCTGTCGGCCGGCGAAGGTCTGGTATCCAAGTCCGTGCAGATCATCAGCGATGAATGGGAGAAAATCAACGAAAGCATCAGTGCCGAACTGTCAAGAGGAACAACACTGCTGCACGGGCAGGGAGGATATTCCGGAAACGAGAAGATCGTGCTCCTCTGTGTCGTTTCCTCCAAGCAGTATCCGAGACTGCTTGAGATTATCAACAGACATGATCCCGAAGCATTTGTGATCACGACGGATGCCACGGATATGCACGGGGAAGGCTTTACCTATCCGGCACGCATCTGATGTTCCGAAAAGAAAATACTTAATTTTGAAAAGAAACATACTTGCTATATAATAATGAGGAAATTCGGCAGGAGGTATCCGCATGATAGAATGCACTCATGTCTTCAAGAAATACAAAAACGGCGTAAATGCCTTATATGATATCAACCTGAAAGTAGATCAGGGAGAATTTGTCTATATTATCGGACCTACCGGTTCAGGCAAATCAACGCTTATCAAACTTCTTGACGGCGAAGAAATTCCCACAAAGGGAACAGTCAACGTTGTCGGCATTAATGTCGGCAAGCTCCGTCACTCCAAAGTGCCCATTTACAGGCGCAATATCGGAGTAGTATTCCAGGATTTCAGACTGCTGCCTTCCAAGACAGTGTTTGAAAACATTTCCTATGCGCTTGAGGTTATCAACATGCGCAAGGATCTGATCAGAAGAAGAACGCGCGAAGTAATGAATCTGGTCGGACTTGACGAAAAGGGAAGTTCCTTCCCGAGAGAACTGTCAGGCGGCCAGCAGCAGCGTGCTGCCATTGCCCGCGCGATTGCCAACAGACCGAAGGTTCTGATCGCAGACGAGCCTACCGGAAACCTTGACCCGGGCATGTCCGATGAAGTTATGGCGCTTCTTGAAAAGATCAACAGGGAATACGGAACAACGATTCTGATGGTCACACATGACCTGACGATGGTAAACAAGCACAGAAAACGTACGATCGTTCTGGAACACGGACATATCGTTGCGGATCTGGCGGAAGGAGGATATGTCCGTCATGATCAGTAGAATATTCAGACCCTTCAAGGAAGGCTTCAGAGGCGTGTTCAGACACGGCGCAATGTCTCTGAGCGCAGCTACGGCTGTTACGATCACACTGTTTATTATCAGTATTTTCATGCTGTTCACGATGAATGTCAGACAGTTTACACAGGGCATTGAACAGTCGGTTCCGATTTCCGTGCAGATTGACTATGACCATGAGTCAGCTGAACAGGAAGGCGCAATCGAACTGGCAATCAGTGAAATCCCCGGCGTGGCGGAAATCAAATACTATTCCAAGGCGGAGGAATTCCAGTATTTCCTGGATGCCTTCACCGACGAGAGAACAAGAGCTGCCATGGAGCCGTTTGAAAACGACAACCCGATGCATGACAGCTACTATGTCGAAGTGTCCGACGGAACGCAGCTGGAGTCCATTGCAAACCAGATCAGTCAGATCCCGGGTGTATTCAAGGTCAACTTCGGCGGAGCTTCCGCCACCAATCTCATCAGTATGCTCAGGACGATCCGCTTCGGCGGAGGCATTCTTGCCCTGGCACTTTCCATACTGGCGATCTTCCTGATCCAGAACACGATCAAGCTGACGATTCTTGCGCGGGCGGATGAAATTGCGATCATGAGAAACGTCGGTGCAACCAACGGATTTATCCGCTCCCCGTTCCTGATCGAAGGCATCCTGATCGGTGCCCTGGGTGCGGTCCTTCCGGTTGCCGGAACATATTACGGATACAGGTATCTGTATAATTTTACCGACGGCTACATCATCTCGCAGATGTTCACTCTGCTTCATCCGGTTCCGTTTGTGAAATATGTATGCCTTGCTCTGCTTGGCATCGGAATGCTGGTCGGTCTGATCGGTTCCTTCTTCTCCGTAACAAGATATCTGAGGTGGAGGCGCTGATGAGGCGGCTGGTCATTATCTTTCTGAGTCTGTTTCTTGTAATGTCTCTGCCTGTCAGCGTACACGCTGAAGAGCCGGACTATTCGGATACCGGGTACTGGATGGACCTGTGTACAAGCGGAGGTGTTTTAAGTGCGGCGCAGAAGGCCAACTGTCAGGCGTTCCTGCAGTACAGGTCAAATCAGTCGGAAAGCCTGGCACAGAAGATCAAGGATCTGGAAAGCCAGATGAAGGCCGCTGAGCAGAATGCCAGCTATTATGCAGGACTTGTAAACAGCTACAGCGGACAGGCGGCGGCTCTGAACGGTGAAATTTCCGCGCTGAATCAGAAGATCTCGGTAAAGGAAAAGGAAATCGAACAGCTCCAGATCAGGATCGATCAAAACCAGGCGGATATCGATGCAGCCAAGGTGAAGATCAAGGAGAGGATGGTTTCACAGCAGTCCTCCATGCGTCTGAACCAGGTTCTGGATATTCTGATGGGAGCGAAGAACTTCTCTGATTTCCTGAGAATCGCCAACGGTCTGGCTGATATTACAGCCTATGATACAAGAACGATGGAACTGCTGGCTGACAAAATAGCACAGCTGGAAAAGGATAAAAAGCAGATTGAGGAAGACAAGGCTGCTCTGGAGGCAGACAAAAAGACGGTCGTCGACAAGCAGAATGAAATCCTCTATCTGATGTATCAGGCACAGTATGCCGAAGATCAGTACCGCAACCAGATGGCAGAACTGGAAGCACAGGGAAACCGTTATGCGGCAGAGATCGATGCGATCAGGGAACAGATGATCGAAATCTCTGAAAAGCTGAATGAAGTTGCGGCAACGGCAGGCTGGACATATCCGGTTCCCGGCGCACATATCAGTGCCGGAACATGGAAATATCCGGGCGGCGGTGTTCATCTGGGTGAAGACTTTGCGGCAAAGCTCGGTTCGGGCATTTATGCCGTGGGCAACGGCGTTGTAATCAACAGCGCTGACGGATGCGGATACGGCAACCTCGGAAACGGATGCGGCGCACAGTACGGCGGAAGCTGGGGCGGCGGAAATCAGGTCTATCTTCTGACCAAGATCAACGGCGGCCTGTATGCGGTCAAGTATCTGCATATGCTTGCCGGCACACCGCTTCCCAAAGGAACAATCGTAAATGCCGGCGACCTTGTGGGACAGGTCGGAAGCTCCGGAAACAGTTCCGGACCGCACTGCCACATTGAGGTTTTCTATCTCGGAAGTGCCGGTGAATTTACCAGATATGCACAGACATGGGACGGTGACCTGGCATTCGGATGCGGATGGTCAACGGCTGCGCTGTCCAGACTCTGCGAAAACGGTGTCGGTGCTCCGTGCCGCATCAAGCCGGAATCGCTGTTCGGAAGCTGATAAGAAAAAAAACAGTCCGGGATGAATCTTCTCCTTAGGAGAATCATTCATCATCACGGACTGTTTTTCTTATTCGTCTTCTTCCTGTTCTGCCTCTTCTTCCTCGTGGCGGTTGAAGCGGAACTGGTACTGACCGGTCACTTCCAGAGTGGAGCCGTTGTCGATATAGATGCGCCTTTCACCTTCGGGGATGTCGTGGATTTTTCCGGTGGCGTCTCTGATGCTCAGAACGGAATTATCCAGCGGATTGACCCAGTAGGTTCCGGAACTGATGTTCTTCGGAACACTGTATACGCCTGATGTCAGGGTCATCGTGTTTTCGCTGGCCAGATAGATCAGGTTTTTCTTTCTGGCATCACGGGCTGCGGCTTTGTTGAAGAATGTATCGCGCATATGGAAGAGATCAGCGTTTTCCACGATGTAGATGTATTTCTTTCCGTGCTCGAGGACGACAATCTGATCATTTCCCTGGTTTTCCCTGACGATGCTGGTCAGTCTGTGACAGTTGATGAATTTCTGCGACATGAAATACAGTGCCGCATCTGTTTCGTAAAGGGTACCGCTGACAAGAACGCTGTCTTCCTCCGTCTGGGCAGTCGGCAGATTGTTGATGTATTTCTTTTTGATGTCGGCGACCTGTGTTACGGTGTCTTCCGCGGGGATCAGTGAAGCGGAAACTCTGATCTTCGCATCCCTGACATTGATGCAGTGCTCGCTGTCATGCAGAAGATTGTTGGGCAGGGGGAAGAACTTGGCAATGATGTCTTCGTCCTTATGGCTCTCCAGATAGTCGCCCATGATCATCTCCCGCATATGGGGGTCTGCGGTAACCAGGATCGGAAAGAGATCGTATTTCGGTGTCAGTCCGTACTTGTCAATTTTTGCTCTGCACTTTTTGCAGATGCGGTGTCCGTCGGGAAGCGGGGCGGGAAGATTGAACCAGCTTTTGCTCTCCTCAAGACAGAAGTCACACATTTTTTTAGACATATGGATTACCTCCATGCACAAGTTATTATATATTACATAATGTAAAATCGTATGTGAAGTTTATGTGAGGCGGGAATATGATTTTTGTTGTTCTGGCCGCCGCATCGGTTCTTTTTGCGGGCGGATGGTATTTCTTCAGATTCAGCTGTGCCCGTAACGGCTCCCTTACCAGGGGCAGGGAGAATCCGTCGCCGTGGGGCAGGTTTCAGCAGCGCGTGGAGGAGGGGACCGCTTATCTTGAGAGCTGTCCGATGGAGGATCTCTATATTAAAAGTGATGACGGTCTGAAGCTGCATGCACTGTGGTTTGCCTGTGAAAAGCCGGAGCGGATTGTCATTCTGGCTCACGGCTTCCGCGGAACGGCGTTCGGGGATTTTGCCGGTATTGCGCCTTTCTGTCACCGGAATCACTGTGACCTGCTTCTGATTGATCAGAGATGCTGCGGGAAAAGCGAGGGAAAATGGATCACCTTCGGCGCTTATGAGAAAAAAGATCTGAAGAAATGGTGCGAAGCTGTTTCCGAAAGGAATCCTGCGCATCTGCCGGTCTTTCTGTTCGGTGTATCCCTGGGCTGTGCATCGGTGCTGCTTGCCTCGGGGGAGAATCTTCCCGATGATGTCAGGGGACTGATCGGGGACTGCGGGTACTCCTCCATGAGGGCAATTCTGAGTCAGCTGAGCAGGAAATGGTTTCACATTCCGCCGTACCCCGTGATGTGGATTGTAGAGCTGTACTGCCGTCTGTTTGCCGGATTTTCCATGAAGGATGCGGATGTCAGGGAAACTCTGAAAAGCTGCCGCCTGCCTATTCTGCTGTTTCACGGCCGGGAGGATCACTTTGTTGCGCCGTCAAATTCGGTTGCCAATTATGAGGCCGCCGCTTCACGGAAGCAGCTGTTTCTGATCGACGGAGCGAAGCATGCAGTTTCCTATTATGCCGACACTCCCTTTTATGAACAGAAGGTACTCGCTTTCTTCAGACGCTGTGCCGGAAGATAAAAAAAGAACTGCGCAGGCAGTTCTTTCAGTTATCAGAAGATGTGCATTGCAAACATGAATACCAGGCACATGATGATCGGGATGATAATAATGTATCCTGATTTTCTCAGACACATGCTGTAGGCTTCGGGGGCATCCATGAAGCCTTTTTTCAGTTCCGGAGCACAGATGGTGCCGATGATGAAGGACGCTGCCAGTCCGGCAATTCCGCACGCGGCACATACTGCCGTACCGTATTCCGGCACTTCCTTTACCAGCGATGTGTACAGCAGAGCCTGTATAATTCCGGCTGCGACGGAAACGCCCGCCATTGCATATAAAGTGTTGATCTGCTTTTTTTCCGTAGGAAGTTCACTGTCATAAACAGCGGTATGCATACGTACCCATGCCGAGACTGCGCCGATGAGAGGCAGTACGGCAAGGAGTATCAGTGAAACTGTTTTTTCATTCATATTCCGGTTACCTCATTTATCTCTGTCGATGGAATTATATTACATCCTGACGGGCAAGGCAAAGCATACAGCCTGTTTTATTATCTTGGGAAACCGGTCGGTTTCTGAGATAATACTGTCAGAGGATATGCTGATATGAAACCATACTATGTTACAGGTCATAAAAACCCGGACTGCGATTCGATCGCGTCTGCGATTGCCTATGCGGCGCTGAAGACGGCGCTGGGCGAGGAAGCGGTTGCCTGCGCACAGGGAAAAGCCAACAGGGAGACCATGTTTCTGCTGAACCGGTACGGATTTGAGCATCCGCAGATTATTCATTCGGCAAAATGTACATTAAGTGAAATAGAAAAAGACGAAGCTGTTCTGGTCGGTGCCGGAATTACGATGAAAGCGGCTCTGGACCAGATTCTTTCCAGAAAAAACAAAGGTGTGTTTGTCACGGAGGGAAACGGCAGGCTGATCGGCATTGTTTCCATGTCGGACCTGACCAGACTCTGGATACAGAATGAGGATG
This sequence comes from Solobacterium sp., assembly GCA_024696355.1. Taxonomy (GTDB): domain Bacteria; phylum Bacillota_I; class Bacilli_A; order Erysipelotrichales; family Erysipelotrichaceae; genus Bulleidia. The sequence goes on along the minus strand of JAILGV010000023.1, from coordinate 664 downwards.
AAATGCGCACCCTGATGTCCCAGGCATCACTGTCCAATATTGAGCGCGTGCTGGATGCCAAAGCATACAACCGGGAGAAAGACTTTCATACAAACGGTGTCGTTCATATTATGCCCTCCATGTCGGACCGTTCCGAGATCTACCGGGATGCGGTCGTCGTTCTGCGCAACAATCCTGACGTGCAGCGCTTTGCGATTGATTCGCATGCGGCCTGCATCATTATTTCCGGAGAGGACTGGGTTGACAATGTGACGCTGGAAAGAGCAAGGGAAAACCATGTTTCAATCCTGCACACGCCGCACACCGTAATTGAGTGCTCCAGGCTGATCTATCAGGCACCTTCCATTGATACGGTGCTGACCAGGAATGTCATCAGTTTCCGCGAAAATGAGACGGTCGATGTTGTCAGTTCCAGAATGGCCAATACCCGTTTCCGTACGTATCCCGTACTGAATGACAAAGGGCAGGTGACAGCTGCGATTTCCCGCTATCATCTGTTCCATTACGAGAAAAAGCGATTCATTCTTGTTGATCACAATGAAGTGTCTCAGTCCGTCAACGACCTGGAATACGGCGAAGTATGCGAGATCGTTGATCACCACAGACTCGGCGGGATTGAGACCGTCAATCCGATCAATATCATTGCCAGAACCGTAGGCAGCAC
>JAILGV010000185.1 GCA_024696355.1 Solobacterium sp. | reverse complement strand
CTTGAGCATGTGATCCGCAAAGTCCATGAGGACTTTAAGGGAGACCTGATCGTAACAGAAAACGGCACAGCAGTTTCCGATGACAGCCGCAGGGTGGAGTTTATCCGCCGAGCGCTGGAGGGTGTACAGAACTGCATCAGGGACGGCATACCGGTAAAGGGCTACTGTTACTGGAGTCTGATGGATAACTTTGAATGGCAGAAGGGGTTCAGCATGACATTCGGTCTGGTTGAAGTAAACAGACAGACAATGCAGAGAACACCGAAGCAGAGTCTTTCGTTCCTCGGCAGTTACCTGGAAAAATAAGGCAGTGTTTTCCGGTCACTGACGGCTCAGAAACTGGAGGCGGGTATTGTTAAGAATTCGGTTCCGGCGATAAAGTTCAGAATGTGTACAATAGGATAAAAAGATTGTATATGATTTTGAAATATGCTAAATTTAATAGCGGAAACAGACAGGCTTGTTATCGCAAGAGCAATACCCGTCTTCATTCATTTTTGAGTGAAGCACGGGTTTTTTGTTACAGAAAAAAGGAGGACAGAGGCATTCATGAAAATCATGCAGATCATTAACAACAATGTCATTGTGTCTGAGGATTTTAAAGGCAATGAAGTCATCCTTGTCGGTAAAGGAATCGGTTTTAACGGTAAAAAAGGACAGCCTGTCGATGAAAGCAAAGTACTTAAAATATTTACCCTTCTGAATGATGAGGAAAAGCTGAAGACACTCTATATGGTGGAGGAAATACCGTATGAAGTGATTGCATTCGGTGTAAAGGCATGCAATTACATCGTTGAGTGTTCCAGCAAAAAGATCAGCCGCAAACTGCTGATCCCTCTGATTGATCATATCTATACAACAATTGAAAGAACAAAAGAAGGCCTGTCGTTTGACAACCGTATTCTGTTCAATGTCAAATTTCTGTATCCGGAGGAATATCATACGGCAGTCGACATCCTGGATATGCTCGAAAGTGATTTCGGAATATCCGTTGACAGATCCGAAGCATCGTTTATTGCCCTGCATATTCTGAATGCCGAGCTTGACATCGATATGAAGGATACATACAAAGCAACCAATATCATTGATCTCAGTGTCCGGACGGTGGAGGAGTTCTTTGAAGTCAAGCTGAAGGAAGATATCAATCTGGCAAGATTTATTACGCACCTTGAATTCTTTGCAAAGAGAATGATCCAGAACACGATGAATGACGAGAATGACAAAGAGATGGACAAGTACATTAATCTCAGGTTCAAAAAGGAATATGAGTGCGCAAAAATCATCTGCGGAAAGATTGAGCAGGAATACGGATGGAATGTTGACCCTGCAGAATACAGCTATCTGGCAATCCATATTGCCAGACTGCTCAGATAATCTGCACGGCAGCTATAAGTTTGTTCCATATTGCCGGAATAAGGGAACCGGCACTTTATAAAGGGAAGGGAGAATAATATGGATTACAAAAAGACAGCAGCAGCAATTGTCGATCTGATCGGCGGAGCCGAAAATCTCGATGCGCATACCCATTGTATGACGCGTCTGAGACTCACCATCAAAGACCGCAGCAAGATCAAAGAAGATGAGCTCAAGAAGCTCCCCGGCGTCCAGGGCGTTACTTACAAGGGCGGACAGTACCAGATCATCATCGGACCGGATGTTGAAAATCTGTACAACGAACTTGCACCGCTGGTACCTATGGCAGACGCAAAAGCAGTCGTAAATGAAAATCTGGACGAGAAGAAGGAAAATATCTTCAACCGTGTCCTTTCGTTCATTTCGGGAAGTGTCACTCCGACGCTGCCTGTACTGATCGCCTCAGGTCTGATCAGTGCGATTCTGGCAGTATGTGCAAACATTCTGAAAGTAAACACCGAAGGATCCACATATGTCCTGTTCAATACACTCGCCAACGCGGCATATAACTATCTGCCGGTAATGGTTGCCTATGCAGCCGCAAGAAGACTGAAGACAAACGAATATCTGGCTGCCTTCATCATGCTTGCCCTGACTTCCCCGGCAGTCAACAATGTTGCTGAACTGACACTGTTCGGCATTCCTCTGACACAGGTGAAATACCAGGCCAACATCGTTCCTGCGCTCCTGATGGTACCTGTCATGGCACTGCTTGACAATACAATCAAAAAGTCACTTCCGAAGAGCGTCGTCTCCATTATCCGTCCGCTGGTTCTTGCCGGCATTATGTTCCCGGCAACACTTCTGGTACTCGGCCCGATCGGTACTGTTATCGGTAGATTACTGGCCAACCTCTGTGTATGGCTCACAAGCTTCGGCTGGATCTCAATGGCGATTCTGTCCGCCCTTCATCCGCTTCTGGTTATGGTCGGCATGCACACAGTTATCACACCGCTTATTGTCAATGAAATTTCAACAGTCGGAAGCTCACTGCTGTTCTCCAAGGCGCTGGCTGCCAACCTGGCAATCGCCGGTGCTGCGCTTGCAGTAGGCGTCAAGGCAAAGACCGAGGAAAACAAGTCCGCAGGTATCTCAACCGGCGTTACAGCTCTGCTTTCCGTTACAGAGCCTGCTCTTTACGGTGTTCTGATCAGACTGAAGAAGCCGCTTGTAACAGCAATTATCGCATCAGCTATTACAGGTATCTTCATCGGTGCGTTTGACATCAGAGCATATGCAACAGCTTCCTGCTCATTCCTGACTCTGCCGATCTTCCTCGGCGGTCCGATGAGCAACTTCTATCTGGCTGTGGCAGCTGCGGTCATCGCTACTGTTCTGGGTTTTGTTATTACCTGGTTTGTCGGCTTCGACGAAGAATAATCAAAGTATCTGAATTCAGCGGGGACGGCGGGAAACTGTCCCCGTTTGTTTATGAAAGGAGATAATTATGCAGTGTAAATCGATTAAGCCTTTTCCCGATAATTTCCTCTGGGGAAGTGCATCGGCTTCTTTTCAGGCTGAAGGCGCGGCACATGAAGACGGCAAAGGCGACTCTGTCATGGACGTAAGAGTCCAGGATCCTTCCATCTGCAACTATGAAGTTGCCGCAGATCACTACCATCATTACAAGGAAGATGTTGCTTTGATGAAGGAGTGCGGTCTGAAGGCCTACAGATTCTCCATTGCCTGGACAAGAATCTTCCCGAACGGAAACGGTGAAGTCAATGAAAAGGGCGTGGCGTTCTACAATGATCTGATCAACGAGCTTGTATCCGCAGGAATTACTCCGATTGTTACAATTTATCATTTTGATTATCCGCAGGCACTGGTTGATCAGTACGGCGGATGGCTGAACAGAAAAAGCATCGACGACTATGTGAATTATGCTTCATTCCTTTTCAGAACTTACGGCGACAGGGTCAAGTACTGGCTGACGGTCAACGAACAGGACCACGTCGTTCATATGCCGTTCCGTCTCGGTCTGACAGATGATGACCGGCATGAAAAAGAAAGACTCGGCTTCCTGGCAAATCACAATATGTGTGTTGCCGGATCCCTGGCAGTCAAAGCCTGCCATGAGATTGTGGAAGGCGGAAAGATCGGACCGGCAGTATGCTTTGACATGCTGTATCCCACCAGCAACAAACCTGAGGACGGTCTTGCCTGGATGGATGCCATGGATATCAGAAACTACTATGTTCTTGATATGAATGTCAGAGGCGAATACAACGGTGCGTTCCGCAGGTATCTGGAAGACAGAAACATGTATCCGGAATTTGATCCTTCGGACATGGAAATCATGAAAGCCAACAAACCTGATTTTATCGGCTTCAACTACTATGCATCCAAAAGCATCAGTGCATATCCGCTGAATGAAAACACAAAAATCGGTGACATTGAATTCAAGCTTCTCCCCGATAAGGAAGCCGGCATTTATCAGGTCGTCAAAAACACAAACCTGAATGCCACGCTGTGGGGCTGGGAGATTGACGACACCGGTCTGCAGTGCGTCTGCCGTCTGCTGTGGGACAGATACCATCTGCCGCTGCTGATTACGGAAAACGGCTTCGGAAACAAGGAGACATGGCCGGAAGAAGGCATTCTTCAGGACGATGACCGGATTGATTTCCTTACCCGTCATCTGCACAATGTGAAAGAGGCCATGAATCTGGGCGTGGAGTTTATCGGCTACTGCACATGGTCATTTACCGATATCGTTTCCGGCCATTCAGGATTCTCCAAGAGATACGGTTTTGTATATGTCAACAGAACAGAACATGATCTGAGGGACCTTGCCAGAAGAAAGAAAAAGAGCTTCTACTGGTATCAGGAAACAATCCGGAACAACGGAGAAAACATTTAGAACAGAACGCTGCAAGGGCAGCGTTTTTATTTTGCGGAAATCGAATATCAGCATGAATTTTTTTTGAAACAGAAGGGTTTTATAAAAAATTTCGTATACATTTCATTAAATATTATGTATTTTACCCCTTTGAAAGCCCTTTCTATAATTTGGTTATTAGGACATAGAAAAATACAGAGAGGGGATTGAAAGAGACTCTGTAGGAAAGGAGAAAATATGTCTAAACAAAGAAAGAGCTTTATTGAAGAGCTTAAAGAGTTCCACGGACTCCCATGGTGGCTGTATGCCGCAATTCTTGCAATTGCAGTACTTTGCATGAAGCTCGACGTACTGAGCACTGACATCATGACATTCCTGCTTGTTGCAGGCGCCATCTCAATCGGTTTCTACAAACTGGGTGAAGTTCTGCCGATCTGGAACGACTATATCGGCGGCGGTCTGCTGATGGTGTTCTTCGGTACGGCAGTTCTGCAGTACTTCGGTCTGATTCCTGAAAAATACGGCACAGTAGTCAATGAAATGGTCAACGGTGATCCGGGCGTTCTGACAATGTTCATCGTCTTCCTGATCATCGGCTCCATCCTCGCCCTGGACAGACAGATCCTTCTGAAGTCCTTCGCCGGTTATATTCCTTCCATTCTCGGCGGCCTTGCCGGCGCATCCCTGTTCGGTATCGTTACAGGACTTCTGTTCGGCGTCAATCCGGCAAGCATGCTGATCAAGTATGTTCTTCCGATCATGGGCGGCGGCAACGGTGCAGGTGCCGTTCCTCTGTCACAGCTGTATGAGCAGGTTACAGGCGAACCTGCCGCAAGCTACTATTCATTCGCTATTATCGTTCTTACAATTGCCAACCTGTTCTGTATCGTTGCAGGTGCCCTGCTGAACAAGCTCGGTGACGTACGTCCCGAACTGACAGGTGACAAGAAGAACATTATGCCTGTTGACCAGAACCTCATCAAGGAAGACGTCAAGGCAAAGGTTGCGATCAGCGATTATGCAGGCGTACTGCTGCTCGGCGGTGCCATCTATGCTGTCGGCCGTCTGATCTCCAAGAAGATTCTCCCGACAATTCTCGGCGCTTCAATTCATTACTTTGCATATGTCATTCTCTTCACAGTCGTTCTGGCTGCCACAGGAATTATCCCTGCAAAGCTGCGTGTTGCAGCCAAGCATGTTCAGAGCTTCATGACAGCTGTTGTCGGTGTATTAATGATGGTTGCCATGGGTATTGACTTCGATCTGGCTGAGCTGGCTTCCGCTATGAGCCCTTCCAACCTGCTGATTGCCCTGATGGTTGTCCTCGGCGCTATCGTCGGTTCCGCATTCGTCGGCAAGCTTGTCGGCTTCTATCCGATCGATACAGCTGTTACTGCAGGTCTGTGTATGGCAAACCGCGGCGGTTCCGGCGACATCGCAGTTCTTGGTGCTGCACACCGTCTCGAACTCATCTCCTACGCACAGCTTTCCAGCCGTGTCGGCGGTGGTATCGTTCTGATTATCGCGTCGTTTGTATTCTCATTCCTGTTATAATTTAAGCTATGATCTGGCGTGAACTTGTTGTGAATGAAGCTGATCAGCAGCTTGTCAGAGAAGTGATCGAAAGCGGTGCCGGAAAATCGCTTCCTGCAGAAAAACTGAACGAATATCATGCCGGTGAAGAGCGCAGTTTCGAAATTGAAACCGCAGCCGGCAGCACGCTTGTGCATTTCTACCGTCCGGAAGGCAGTGAAGGAAAAAAGATTCCTCTTCTGATCAATTTCCACGGAGGCGGATTCGTAAAAGGCAGACGTGACCAGGATATCGTTTATTCACGGAAATTCTGCCAGCTCGGAAATATTGCTGTTCTTGATGTTGATTATGTGCCTGCTCCGCTGATGCGCTATCCGGGTCAGGTTTATGCCTGCTATGATGTTCTGCAGTACTGCTTTGATGAAAAGCATGCCTCAGAACTGGGCATCGACACAGAGAAGATCGCATGTTCGGGTCACAGCGCCGGCGGCAACCTGGTGGCTGCGATCGTCACGAAAGCGATCAATGAAAACGGAAAGATCCCGGTTCTTCAGATTCTGGATTATCCGGGACTTGATCTGAGCATCGGCGCGAAGGACAAAAGAAACGGTGATTCGAATCCGAGAATTCCGCTCTGGAAGAGTGAGTTCTATGACCGGATGTATTCTGACCCGGACCAGAGGTCGGAAGTATATGCATCCCCGGCGCTTGCCGGTGATGAAATACTGGCAAAGATGCCGCCCACAGTAATGCTGTTCTGTGAAAATGATACATTCTGTGATGAAGATCAGGCATATGCCGAACGTCTGATAAAACTCGGAGTGCCGGTTCTGGCAAAGCGCTTCCTGCATTCCAGCCACGGATTTACCGTACAGTGCAGGGATGAATATCGGACAGCAGAAAAGATGATTTTTGATGCATTGAAAATGTATCTGTAAAAGAACTGCCCCGGCACAGCGAGCGTCACCCGACTGTACCGGGGCATGACTTTGATTGTAGAAAAAACAATGATGGAGGAATTATGGACTTCAGAGATCTGACATACATTATCGCTGTCGCAGACAATAAAAGTGTGACGGAAGCTGCCAGCAAGCTGTACATATCTCAGCCTTCCCTGAGTTATATCATTTCAAAAGTGGAGGAGGAACTGGGGGTTAAACTGTTTTACAGAAAGACCAATCCGATCACCCTGACTTATGCCGGACAGCTTTATGTTGAAACCGCAAGGCAGATTCTGGGGCTGATGGATAATCTGAAACGTGAACTGAATGATGTGGGCATCGGTGAAAAAGGCCGGATCAATATCGGAATACCGACAGAGCGTGCCGGGTATATGCTTCCGAAAGTGATGAAGCCGTTCAATGAGAAATTTCCTGAAATGGAACTCAGACTGATTGAATCAAGATCAGAGGCGATGCTTGAGGAACTGGATAAAGGAAAGATTTCAATGGCGGTTCTTCCGGGCAAGGATCAGGACTATCCGGCCAATATGACGCATGAACTGATATACCGGGAGAATATTCTGCTGATTGCCGGAGACGGTATAATTACGGATGATCTGATTACGTCGGTTCATGATGACGGCATACCGCAGGTTGATCTGAGAAAGATGAAGCAGGCACCGTTCATTATCCTTCAGAAGGGACATTACATCCGTCTGAAGACAGACCGGATTTTTAAACGTGCAGGCTTTGTTCCGAAAAATGTCACTGAAGTATCAAGTAATATTTCTGCGGCTCTTCTTGCCAGAGCGGGAATCGGAATTGCGCTGGTTCCCGAAAGGGCAATCGAAACGCTGGGAGGAAGAAAGGCATTCAACGTGTACCATTTCTTTGATGAAGGCGACAGCTGGAATGTAAATGTCGTGTACAAAAAAGACACATATCTCGGCAAAGCGGAAAGATATCTGATTACCATTATGCAGGAAGCATTTCGTGACATAGAGAAAAACGTATAATAACGATTCCAAACTATCAATTTTACTTTATACCTTATACCGATTATGTTAAAAGCAGGAAAGCAGAGAGGAAATAATTATGAACAGGGATGAAGAAATCAGAATTGCCCAGGAAAAATTCGGTGAATTATTACGAGGAGAATACGACCGCATTGAAGCTATGAAGGCAGACAATGTCATGAAGGATTTCTCCAAACTCGATCATATAACAGTCGGCATTCTGCCGGGCGACGGCATCGGCCCGATCATTATGGAACAGGCTCTTCGTGTTGTTGACAATCTGCTGAAACCGGAGATTGAATCAGGAAGAGTGGAAATCCGTACGATTGAGGGCATGACGATTGAGCACAGAGTCGAAACAATGCAGTCTCTTCCGGACGAAGTATTTGAAGAATGCAGGAAGTGCGATGTGCTGGTCAAGGGTCCGTTTGTCACACCGCGTGCCGGAGATCCGTATCCGAATCTTGTAAGTGCAAACAGCCTTCTCAGAAGAGGACTTCAGCTGTATGCGGCAGTCAGACCGATCAAGATCCGCGACAAGGGTATCGACTGGACATTCTTCCGTGAAAATATCGAAGGTGAATATATCTGGGGCAACAAGGGAATCCAGGTAAATGAAGACCTCGCTGTTGACTTCAAGGTCATGACAAAGCAGGGAGCCGAACGTATTGCCAGGGCGGCGTTTGAATTTGCCAGAAAGAACGGCAAGCACAATGTGACGGTTGTTACAAAGGCAAATATCGTCAAGCTGGTTGACGGCAACCTGATCAGGGCAGTCCATGAAATCGGTGAAAAAGAATATCCGGAGATTGAAGTTCAGGAAAGACTGGTCGACGCAATGGCCGCAAAGATGCTGGATCCTGAATTCAACAGAGGCATTGAGGTGATTGTTCTTCCGAACCTGTACGGTGACATCGTTACCGACGTCGCAGCCGAACATCAGGGCGGTCTGGGAACGGCATGCTCGTCCAACATCGGCAACCAGTATGCACTGTTCGAGGCAATCCACGGAACGGCGCCGTATCTGATGAGCCACGGAAGAGGACATCATGCAGATCCGTGCTCACTGATCCGTGCAATGGGAGAAATGATGGCGCATATCGGCTACGGTGACAGAAAGCAGATACTCAGCGAAGCACTGGATATCTGCACGGTAACCGAGAGAAAGCTGGTTGTCACAACACAGCTTGAAGACGCAAGCGCAGCTGAATTCACAGATTACCTGCTTGAAACAATCGATAAGATAAAAGCTAAGAAAGCTTAAAGGAGAAAATCCATGCGGAAATTCCGTACCGTATTTATGAGGGGCGGCACATCCAAAGGCTGTCTGTTTCATAAAGCAGATCTTCCCGAAGACAGAAGTGAATGGGACAAAATATTTCTTCAGGTAATGGGAAACCCGGATCCGAAGCAGATTGACGGTATGGGCGGTACTGTTTCTTCAAACAACAAGATTGTCATCATCTGGAAATCCGAAGAAGAGAATGTTGATATTGAATATCTTGTCGGACAGGTTATTGTCGGAAAGAACCAGGTTGATTACAAGTCAAACTGCGGCAATATGACTGCAGCTGTCCCGGCATTCGCCGTGGAGGAAGGACTTGTGGAGATCACCGAACCGAACACTCTGGTCCGCATGCTGAACAGGAACACCGACAAATACATCAATGTCAGTGTTCCGATCGATCCTGAAACACATACATTTTCGCTCACGGGAGACTGTCATATTGCCGGTGTTGACGGAACAGCAGCCGAACTGAATGTTGACTTCCTGGATCCTGCCGGATCAAAAACAGGGAAACTGCTTCCGACCGGAAAAGTGAAGGAAACACTGGATATTCCGGGATTTGGTCAGCTTGAGGCGACGATTCTTGACGTATCCAATCCGATCGTACTTGTCAGAGCGGAAGACATCGGCATGAAGGGAACGGAACTGCCTGATGTAATCAATGCCAATAAGGAAGTATCCGATCTTCTTGAAAAGATCCGCGGCACGGCATGCGTAAAGATGGGCTTTGCGAAAGATCTGCAGGATGCCACGGACAACCAGCCGGCTGTGCCGAAGGTTGGATTTGTAACGGTGCCGAGTTCCTATGATGACATTGAAAAGGGACATGCGGACGCAGCTGACATGGACATTTGTGCAAGAGTGATCTCTGTATTCAAATGCCATAAGGCATGCCCGCTGACATCCGCAAGCTCGATCGCGGTAGCCGCAATGCTGGACGGATCAATTGTCAATGAGATTGTGAAGCCTGCCGAAGGACAGAAGACAATCCGCATCGGTCATCCTTCCGGTGTGATGACAATGGTTCCCACTGTGATCAGACACGGTGATGACATGAAGAATGCAGAAGTTCCCGGAGTTGCCGTACAGCGTACCGCCAGACGCATTATGGACGGTTACGTATATATCCGTGACTGAATAAGAATAAACAGGGCTTCCTGCATATGAAATGCAGGGCCCTTTTTAGGAAGAATAAATATGATCAGAAAAGAAAATAACAGAACGGTTATTGAAAACGGAAAAGCTGCGGTCAGTAATGACATTTCGGCCCGTTCCGGCAGTATGGCATGGCAGATTCTGCAGGCACATAATTGTTCGGATGATCCGATGAAGCTGAAGATCCGTTTTGATGCCATGGTATCTCCCGACAATAATTACGTAAATATTC
>JAILGV010000111.1 GCA_024696355.1 Solobacterium sp. | reverse complement strand
CCTGGTCGTTGAAGGCAGGGGCTGGCTTACGATGGCAGAATACGCAGATCTTACAACAATTGCCGAAATGACACCCGGACCGATCGCAGTAAACAGCGCGACTTTCGTCGGCCAGAAAATGGCCGGCCTTCCCGGTGCGGTGGTATGTACGCTCGGCTGCATCACGCCGTCTCTGATTATCGTTCTGACTCTTGCCTGGTTTTATACAAAATACCGCAATCTCGGTGCAGTCAGAAGTGTGCTGGGTGCACTTCGGCCTGCTGTTGTCGCAATGATTGCAGGAGCCGCGTTAACAATACTTCTGATGGCACTGTTCGGAACGTCTGTACCAGCGGAGATTCCTTCTGCTCAGGTACGCTGGATTGAGGCGCTCCTGTTTACCGGATCGTTGATTCTGCTGCGCAGATTTAAAACCGGACCGATCAGTATTATCTTCGGAACCGCAGTACTCGGAACAGTCCTGTATATGCTTGTATAAAAGATACCGTCATAAAAACACAGAGCATCCGGCTGTAAGATGCCGCAGATGCTCTGTGTTTTTTCATTGATATATCTTTGCGGTTCGCACCGTCTCACTCCCCGAAATAAGGGCACCTGTTCCGTATGCACTGCGGATTGCGGGCAGTGAATTCACACTTCCGCTTTGTAAACCCCAGTGTCAGCGGATAGTGAGCATTGACGTAATCCACTGCATGCTCAAAGGCAATCAGCGCGTCCCGTTTGCAGCAGCGGGGACCGTTAATTTTGCCGAGACTGCGGAGGGCATCGGAAGTGAATGCCATATGTCTTCCCCAGGAACCGTCTTCTGATAACGGACCCGTGCCGTCAATAATCGACAGTGCTGCACCTATGGACGTGACTGCGCCGCAGACACCCCACAGACCGCACATAGCTCCGGGCATCCGCAGGCCTTCCCGCATAAGTTTTTCCAGTGCATTATTCAGGTCAATCCTGCCGCCGGCATTATGAAAAGCAGTAAGCAGACATGCGCCGTCCAGGATATGATGTTCCGGTCCGTGCACGCTGATATAATCCTTCGCTGCCATAGTGCGGAAAATGACTGAAGGGTCAGTTCCTGTTTCATTTGTAATATCTTCAATGATGCGCTGTGCTTTTTCTTCCGGTGTCATATTTTCTCACTGTGTTTAACTGTCACTGATACTATAACCGAATTTGGGTGATATATCGACGACAGTGCTCTTCCCGTGCGGCTTCAGTGAAAACAACGGAGGCGTGCTTCCGGAATACAGGCACAGTAAATGATCTGAAGTTCTGTGAAGTCAGGAGTTTTATGAAAAGAAGCTCCGGAAAATATTTATATATCAGGACTTTCTGATGATGCGAAGGGCGAGTATGATAAGTAGTAATATTGCAGAAGGAGGTCGTTTGCATGGATAACCTCAAGGCTTTTCTTGAACGGAAGAACATTGTCTTTTCCGCAAAACGCTACGGGATAGATGCACTCGGAGCGATGGCTCAGGGATTATTCTGTTCCTTATTGATCGGTACGATTCTGAAAACACTCGGCCAGCAGACCGGCTGGGCGCTTCTTACGGATATCGGCACCTATGCGATGAGTGTATCGGGTCCGGCTATGGCAGTTGCGATCGGGCATGCGCTGAAGGCTGATCCGATGGTGCTGTTTTCACTTGCGGCAGTCGGCTGGGCTGCCAATGCGGAAGGCGGGGCAGGCGGTCCTCTGGCTGTACTAGTCATTGCGATTATCGCGGCAGAGTGCGGCAAGGCAGTATCAAAGGAAACAAAAGTGGATATCATCGTTACTCCGGCAGTCACGATCTTCATCGGCGTGGCGCTTGCCAAACTGCTTGCACCTCCGATCGGAACTGCTGCAGGTTCGTTCGGACTGCTGATCGACCGGGCAACGAAGCTGCAGCCGTTCTGGATGGGAATCGCCGTATCGGTACTTGTGGGCATTGCCCTGACCCTGCCGATCTCTTCGGCTGCGATCTGTTCCGTACTGGGTCTTACTGGTCTTGCAGGCGGAGCCGCAGTGGCGGGATGCTGTGCACAGATGGTTGGCTTTGCAGTCATGTCGTTCCGGGAAAACAAATGGGGCGGTCTGGTCAGTCAGGGAATCGGCACATCAATGCTGCAGATGGCCAATATCGTAAAGAATCCCAGGATCTGGATTGCACCGATCGTTACTTCAGCCGTTACCGGTCCGCTTGCCACATGCCTGTTTCATCTGGAGATGAACGGTGCCCCGATCAATTCCGGCATGGGGACCTGCGGGTTCTGCGGCCAGATCGGCATCTGGACAGGCTGGATGGCACCGGGTGAGGCGGCGCTTGCCAAAGGCGCAGCCGCAATAACGCCTACGGCCTTTGACTGGACCGGCCTTGTGCTGATCTGCTTCGTACTGCCTGCAGTAATCTGCCCGCTGATCAATCAGGTCTGCCGCAGACTGGGCTGGGTGAAGGACGGAGATCTCAAGATATAATAAATGTCTCCTTTGAAGTATTCCCTGAAAGCTTTGTTCAGCTTTTGGGAGAACCTCATCGGAGACATTTTTGAATGCAGTTATACCGGTGAGCGTACGGACATGTACGGCGTATATGTCCATTCATACGGCAGGGGAAGAACAATCACTGTTCCGTTTAAGCCCGGTCTTATCTATCATCGTAAGGGATTTGATAATCTGTATCTGTATATGCATGACCTTCTGGTCAGCTGTGCGCATGCTGAGACTGTTGAAGCGAAGCCTTTCACGGAGATGGTCGAGGTTACTTTGGGAGAATCGGAAGACGGAAGCCGCATGATGGTGCATCTTGTCAATACGTCCGGACATTTCGGAAGATCCTTTATGAAGCCGCTTCCGGTTTATGACATTGCCCTGAAGCTTCCGGTTCCTGCAGAGCCTCAGTCAGTAACATGCATGACGGTATCACCGGAACCGGAAATGACGGAACAGCCTTTTGAATACCGGGGCGGAACGCTGTATATTACAGTGAAAAACCGGAAGAGTTTGCCTGCCTGCTTGTCCGTTTCTGATTCGCTGCACCTGACGGGTATTATATGAGTTTACTGAGTACTGCTGCATTCAGGCAGTACTTTTTCAGTTAAGCAGCCAACGCGGTACTCACAGGCGCGCAGGCTGATTGCTTCAGGTAACGCTTTTGCGACATGAGAAATGCCTCAATATATGTAATACAGGGCAGGAACATCATGAAGACATGCGCTATACTGTCTGTAGAGAAAAGTGAGACAGATCATAATGAAAACACAATGGTATAAGAATGCGGTCGTCTATCAGATCTATCCGTTCAGTTTCAAAGACGCAGACAATGACGGATGGGGAGACATCGAAGGGATTATTTCAAAACTTGATTACATTAAAGATCTCGGAGCCACGGCAATCTGGTTTTCACCGCTGTATCAGTCCCCGGATTATGATTACGGATACGACATCAGCGACTACCGGAAAATTGATGAAAAATTCGGAACAATGGAAGACTTTGACCGTCTGCTGAATGAATGCCATGCAAGAGATCTGAAGGTCATCATGGATATGGTCATTAATCATACTTCCACTGAGCACGAATGGTTCAGGAGTGCCGTTTCCTCAGAGGATTCCCCTTACCGGGATTACTACATCATCCGAAAGGGAAAGAAAGACGGGGATAAGCTTCTGCCGCCGACCAACTGGGAGTCTGCATTTACCGGTTCCGCATGG
>JAILGV010000071.1 GCA_024696355.1 Solobacterium sp. | reverse complement strand
CGCTTTGCGAGCACAAAGAACTGCGGGAATGTCTGGAAGGCGGCGATGTTCTGAAGGCCTTTGTCCACAACCCAGGCATCGGTCATGAAGACGGAAAGATCATCTTCCATCAGCCGCTTAACGATTGCGTCGTTATAGTACTTGCCGAGGTAGATACTGCCGGCACGGTTCGAAAGACCGACGAGTTTGAGATACATATCGATCGGCTTAACGCCTTCCTTTTGCGCCAGTTCCAGTACGTTATGGCCTTCGTATTCCGGGTGTTCATCGGAGATATATGCAACGACCATGTCTTCCCAGTCAATGCCCAGCACCTTGCGGTACATCAGTATCGTCAGGGAAAGCCTGAGGCGGTTTATCGGCTTTGCGGCTTCCTGTGCGGATAAAGCTGCGTACCATTCCGGGAATACCACGGTGATGACGGAAGCGCCGTAGTGGAACGCATAGTTGTCAAATGCGATCGGCCAGCCTTCATCTTTTGTCTTATGGAAGGTGTTCAGCATCTTATCCAGCAGCTTCCAGCTTCTCTGTCCCGTGAAAATCAGATGGCTGTATTCCATGCGGCAGCCGGATTTTTTCATCAGGTCTATGGCTTCATCGAGCCCTATCTCCAGATGGGATTTCTTAGTGAAGAGCGGATAATCGGCTGATACGACGGAACATGCACGCGGATGGATCGTGACGATGCCGTCATAAGCGGCGATCTCCTTTGCAAAGGCGATAAGCTCGTCCTTCTGCGAATAACGGTTCGGTTCATACATGAAGCCGAAGGATCCGCCGAAGGCGCCTCCCTCCATCGCTTCACGGATATGTTCCTTCATCTCTTCAATCTGTGAAGAAGTAAGAGGCGCGGAACTGTATCCGGTCATGCCGGCACGTACGGAACCGTTTCCGATCAGCGGAACCATATTCACATAGAGATTTCCCTTCGCCCTGTCCTTAAAGGCCTTGAAAGAACCGGGATGGATACAGTCGAAGAGTCCGCCGCCGATCTTATCTCTGTATGGCGTATCTTCCTTCATGCCGAAAGGCGAGAATGAGCAGTTTCCCGTGATCTGTGTCGTGATGCCCTGTTCGATGAAGGGCTTATAGAATTTTTCGGCATCGCTCCTGTCATAAAAGAAGTCGTTGTGGGAGTGGGCATCGATCAGACCCGGACAGATCTGAAGACCGCTGATATCGATGACTTTGTCAGCTTCTTCCGTGATGTTCTCCGCAACGGCTTTGATGCGGTCGTCTTCGATCAGGACATCCGACCGGAACGGTGCGCTGCCGCTTCCGTCGATGACTGTTCCGTTTTTAAATAGTGTTTTCATATGTCGTTCTCCCCCTGCATGTTATATTATTGCAGAATATTGCGAACATCACAAAATTCAGCCCGCTTTTCATTTCCGGATCCGGGCAGGACCATGACTGGCAGGTTTTTTGCCGGTATGAGGGCATATAATTAGAATTACAGGAGGACGGGAAAATGACTGACACAAAACTGAGGGATGCAATATACGGAACGGCAATCGGAGATGCTCTGGGAGTGCCCTATGAATTCATGGAAAGGGACACGTTTGTATGCACGGGGATGGCAGGACACGGAACACATAATCAGCCGAAGGGAACATGGTCGGATGACACCTCCATGGCCCTGGCAACAGCGAAGAGTCTGAAGGACAATCACGGTGCGGTTGACCTTGCGGATATCAGACATAATTTTGAATTATGGCTGTACAAAGAGGAATTCAACTGCAACGGGCGCACATTTGATGTGGGAAATACGACAGCGAACGCTATTATCGACAGGAAAGGCTGCACGGACGTAATGTCCAACGGCAACGGTTCTCTGATGCGGATCATTCCGCTGGCATTTACGGAATGCACGGATGATGAAATACGGGAAGTGTCTGCGATTACCCACGGTCACCGGATTTCAACGGAAGCCTGTGTCATTTATGTGCATCTGGCAAGAAGGATGCTGGCAGAGCCGTGGGACAGGAAAGAAGACAGGAAAGCGTATTTCGAAAGACTTCTTAACGAAGAAAAATACGAAGCTCCGTTTGAAAGACTCAGCCGTCTTCCCGAACTTTCCAGAGACGAGATCAGATCGACGGGTTATGTAGTGGATACGCTTGAGGCTGCGGTCTGGTGCCTGGTCACAACAGAGAGTTTTGAAGAATGCCTGCTGAAGGCTGTGAATCTGGGCAAAGATACAGATACGGTGGGTGCCGTGGCAGGAGGCCTGGCCGGCATATTCTACGATTTCAGTGAATTCCCGAAGGAGTATATCAGAACCCTGCGCAACAAGACTCTGATCGGCAGCTGCCTGTTCTGAGAAAACATACAATATGAATACAGCCCGGAAAACATACGTTCCGGGTTTTTAAATTATGCAGAGGATACAGATAAATAAAAAAGGCCTTGCGGCCTAGAGCTGTTTCATTAACAGAAGATCATCATCGGTTTCCGACACTTCGGTGAATCCCCGTTTTGTCAGAAATGTATATGCCGGATTATCTTTCAGAATCCTTGTATACAGGCAGCTGACATGATTGGAAACTGCTTCATCTTCAAGCAGCTTCAGGGCAGCGTTGCCGTATCCTTCGGATCTTTTGTCAAAACCGATAATAAGATCAAGCATATGCTTATTTTCGGAATGATCAAAATGATAGCCTGCCTCGCCTACATATTCAGCACATTCCTCGCAGAAAACCAGCCGGTAAACAGTTTCCCCGGGATCAGCGTTTACGGTGTTTTTGTAAAACTGCTTCCACTGTTCGTTCGGAAAGTTTTCGGTTCCGTGTGCGAATTTCATCGTCGGCAGATGACCGTGCAGTCTGCGTCTGTAATCCAGTTCAATCAGTTCAGGTTTAATGAGAATCGGCATATATGTCTCCTCCTCGTCTTTATTATTACATGCGTACATGAAAAAAAGAAATAATCTGACGCGTTTTGACTGTACAAAATCATAAATATGCGGTTTCGGCATGCTGTATGTCAATTGTTCTTTATATTACTTAACGTGCTATAATTCGCGTATGGAAAAAGGATTATTTATCACATTTGAAGGACCGGACGGAAGCGGAAAGACTACCGTATCCACGGCTGTATGCAGAAGACTGCAGGAAGAGGGCTATAATGTCCGCTATACAAGAGAACCCGGAGGAAGCGCAATTGCGGAACAGATCCGCAGTGTTATTCTGAACCCGGAGAATACGGCAATGGACAGCAGAACGGAAGCACTGCTGTATGCGGCAAGCCGCCGCCAGCATCTCACGGAAATCGTACTGCCTGCGCTCGAAGCCGGAACGACGGTTATATCCGACCGTTTCATAGACAGTTCGCTTGCATATCAGGGATGCGGAAGACATATCGGCATACAGGAAGTATATGATATCAATCAGTTTGCGATTGAATCACATATGCCGGATAAAACGATCTATCTGGATATTGATGCGGAAACCGGACTTTCCAGAATCAGCGCGAACCGGACATATCTGGACAGGCTGGATCAGGAAAAGCTGAGTTTCCATCAGGATGTATTTAACGGATACAGAACTGTAATCGAAATGTACAGGGACAGGATGATCATCATAGACGCTTCCAGGCCGAAAGAAGATGTGACGGAAGATGCATACCGTGCAGTGAAAGGACTCCTGGATGGCCGAAAGCAGAAAGTTTAAGCTCACCGCAAAAGAAAAACAGCAGATCGAGGAAGATCACAAACTGGATCATCTCCGGCAGCTGAAAAAAGAAAAGCGCCTGAATGACAGACGGCTTCTGAAAGAATATCAGCCGACTGCTTTTTCTGCGCTTGATCATGCATTAAAAACAGGCAGAATATCCCATGCCTGTCTTTTCCACGGTCCGAGAAACTCCATGAAAAAGGAAATGGCGTTTCTGCTGGCAGAGAGCCTTCTGTGTTTTGAAGCAGACGGTCTGGCTGATGAAAGCAGACTGTCCGGACGGGATGAAAAAATCGTACAGCGTACCGCGGACGGAGAGCACGCCGACCTGATCTTTCTTGACGGATACCGCAAGAAGCAGATTTTCAAAGAAGAAGTCGATCTTATTCAGACGCGTTTTTCCAAAACAGCTCTGGAGGGAAACGGGCGCAGGGTCTATATTATTGACCACGCGGAAAATTCTTCCGAATCAGCGATGAACAGCCTTCTGAAGTTCCTTGAGGAACCGGCGGACGGAGTATACGCGATTCTGACCGCAGACAATCTTGAGGGAATTCTTCCGACGGTCCGCTCACGCTGTGTTCTGATTCCGTTCAGACCGCTCCCGAAGCATGTTTTCATGGAGCGTGCTCTGGCAGAGGGAATCGACAGCGAGGATGCATATTTCCTTTCCGGAATGATGGCAGGGTCCGGATCCATGGCAGATACTGCGGCGTCAATTCCGTATCAGACGGGGAAAAAGATGCTGAAGCAGTTCCTGGATATCGGCGAAGACCGCAGGCTTCTTCTGACGGACTATGATGTGCGCTACCGTGCCAGGGCATCAAGAGCGCAGGAGGAATCTGCGGAAAGTGTTAAAGCTTCGGAGGCAAGAGATGTCAATCTTGACATTCTGAATGCTTTTTTCACTCTTCTGATGGGCTTCTGCAGGGATGTCATCACATGTGACGATCAGGGTCCGTCATGGTATCATAATGCTGTATTATCAGCATCAAAACGGGAAAATTCCCGGGAAATATACGGACAGATACTGAAAATTGCAGCAGAGGAAAGGGATCTTGTAAACAGAAACAATGACCTGACGCTTCTGCTCGCACAGGCTCTGTTCAGAATTGAGGAGATTTATGACTGAAGTATTAAATGAAGATACAGTTGAAAAAAAGGAAGAGCAGGAACCGGAAATACATTATCCGTACACTGTGTGCGTGAAGTTTCATAACTCAAACCGGGCTTACTCATTCGGCACATTCATGCCGGATATCAAACAGGGTGAATCAGTGGTTGTGGAAACATCACAGGGTGTGGAACTCGGAATATGTCAGGTCGGAAGTACGGATTCTTCCCTGCATCCCCTGCATCTGCCGCTGAAGCCGGTGCTCAGGATTGCGGATGAAAACGACCGTAGGAATTATCAGGAGAATTTTGAATACTCCAAACAGGCATTTGCGGTATGTCAGGAGGAGATCGCAGCACTGCAGCTCGAAATGCATCTTCTGACGGCAGAGTATATGCTGGACCGTTCCAAGGTGCTGTTTGTCTATCAGGCAGAACAGCGCGTAGACTTCCGTGAACTGCTGAAAAGGCTCGGATCCAGGCTCCACTGCCGGATTGAACTGCGCCAGATCGGTGAGCGCGACAAGGCAAAGATGGTCGGCGGCATCGGCATGTGCGGAATGGAATGCTGCTGTTCCAGATTCAAGACACATATGGATGTAATTTCCATTAATATGGCAAAGAATCAGCTGCTTGCGCTGAATACGGAAAAACTGTCGGGCATGTGCGGAAAACTGATGTGCTGCCTGAAGTATGAGAATGACAATTACAAGATACTGACGGAAGGCCTGCCCAAAATGGGAGCCCACGTTGAATACGACGGAGCCTTCTACCGTGTGACATCGATGAATGTCATGACCAATGAAGCGCGCCTTGAAAACAGTGAAACATTCCAGGTTATCACGATTGATGAACTGAAGAACAATGCCGTTGTCCGCAAAGGTGTAACCATTGCCAAAAAGCAGCCCAGAACAGCGCAGAAGAATACCGCTCCCGGCATTCATAAGACGGACAGCGCACCTGCGGACTTCAGGGCAACAGATTCGGAAAAGACCAGAGGAATCTCTGCCGAGTCCAAGGATACAACGCAGAGAACGGAACGTCCTGTTCAGAAACCGAAGACAGAAACAAGGCACTTTACAAAGAAGCCTGCCGAAGCACCGGCTCCCAAACCGAAGGAAGCGGCTGCTTCCCGTCCGCAGAATAAGGATGCCGGCAGAAAGAATGTCAAAAACGATGACAGGCGCAGGCAGAATGTAAGAAGACCGAACAAGATTGATACCAAAAATCCGAATGTGACGGTCAGAAGCTTCAAGTCGTCGAAGACCAGGGAAATGGAAGCGAAAGAGGAAAAGAAGTGAACCGCCAGAAAAGCTTTGAAAATGAAAAACCGACCCTGTACCTTGTGCCTACGCCCATAGGGAATCTTTCGGAAATGACACAGCGTGCCGTGGACGTACTGAATGCCGTGGATGTGATTGCGTGCGAGGATACACGCACAAGCGGACAGCTGCTGAAGCATTTCGGCATCAAAAAAAGACTGATTGCCTATCAGAACTTTAATGAGGACAGCAGCGCCAAGGGGATCGTCAATCTGCTTTCGCAGGGCCAGAATGTTGCCCTGATCAGTGATGCGGGATATCCGCTGATCAATGATCCGGGACAGCGTGTTGTCACAGAGGCGTCTGCGATGGGTTTTAATGTGGTTCCGCTTTCGGGCTGTTCGGCAGTACTGAATGCTCTGGTTGCCAGCGGACTGATTGCCCAGCCGTTTATCTTTGTCGGTTTCCTGCCTCAGTCGGAGGGAGACAGAAAAAGAAAACTGAAGGAATACCGGAATTATCCGATGACCATGGTTTTTTATGAAGCCCCGCACCGGATTTCCAGAATGCTGAAGGACTGTCTTGAAATACTGGGTGACAGAAGATGCTGCCTTGCCAGGGAAATCACCAAAATTCATGAGGAATTTATCAGGGGAACACTGAAGGAAATTCTGGAAGTCTCCGATACCCTCAAGGGAGAAATTGTCGTTGTGGTGGATGGCTGCAGAGATGATTACTCCAAGGATATTGACTACGGCACTCTGATCAGCATGGTCAATGAAAATGTAGAGCTCGGCATGTCCAAGAGCGAAGCGGTCAAAGAAGTTGCCAGAAAAACAGGAATTTCCAAAAACAGAATTTATGAACTTGTCCATCAGGGAAGCTGTTAGAAAGGAAACAGTTTATGATCAAAGGATTTCACAGTAATCTTGTTGAAACAATCATCCTGCTTGCTGCGGCAGTTCTGCCTGCAGTATTTCTGATGAAATATATCTACGGCAAGGACAAAGCAGACAAGGAGCCTGCCGGCCTTTTGATCAGACTTGTTTTTCTCGGTGTTTTTTCCACGCTTCCCGCACTGATTCTTGAGTCGATGATGGAAAATTATATACTTCCGGCTATGAGGATCAGAAGTGAAGTGTTCTATGCCATCTTTGTTGCCCTGGAAGTCGGTCTGATTGAAGAGGGCTGCAAGATGTTTTTCCTTCATAAGGCTGTCTGGCGCAACCCGAACTTCAACTTCAGATTTGACGGCATTGTATATGCGGTTACGGTGTCTCTCGGTTTTGCGGCATATGAGAATATTCATTATGTAATGGCCTACGGTCTTGGTGTTGCGGCGCAGAGGGCTCTGCTTGCTGTTCCCGCACACATGGCATTTGCCGTATTTATGGGAGCTTTTTACGGCAGGGCAAAAATGTGTGATGTCTACGGGATGGATGACAAGCGCAGGGAGAATATGCGGTTGGCCTACGGCACAGCTGTTTTCCTGCATGCGTTCTACGATGCCTGTGCAATGATCGGTTCGCTTGCAGCGAGCCTGCTGTTTATGGTATTTGTGGCAGTCATGTACCGGCTCGTGACAAGACTGATACAGAATGAATCAATAACAGATCAGCGGATATTTTAAATTATGTCATATATAGTAAAAACAGACTTTTTCTATCCGCCGCGCGGAAGCGTGCGCAGACTTCATATTTATCTTCCCGACGGTTATGACGACAGTGACGAACGGTATCCGGTCATGTATTTCTTTGACGGACATAATCTGTTTTATGATGAAGATGCAACCTACGGCAGAAGCTGGGGGCTGAAGACGTATCTGGATTCGTGGTGGAAAAAAATGATTATTGTCGGCATGGAATGCTCACATACGGGACATGAACGGATGGATGAATATCTGCCCCACAGTGCATGGAGACAGAAATTTACGCCGATGGGAGATCTGACGATGCAGTGGATCGTCAATGACATCAAGCCGTACATTGATTCAAATTACCGGACAATGCCCTTCAGGGAATGTACGGGAATCGGCGGCTCCAGCATGGGCGGACTGATGTCCGTATACGCTGCCGCAAGATACAACAGATGGTTCTCCAAAGCCGCCTGTCTGTCTTCTTCCATCGGGTTCTGCCCTTCGGGAATCATGAAGGACCTCGATGAGTCAGAGATCAGTCCGGATACAAGAGTATTTCTTTCCTGGGGAACAATAGAGGCAAGAGGCATCATCGATCCCGAGGGAGATGACCATAACAGTTACACCTACCGCAGAAACAAGGCGGTTTTCAACAAGCTGAACAGACACGGTGCGCTTCCGATGCTGTACTGCCAGGTTGGCGGCAGGCACTGCGAGGAAGACTGGGAAAAACAGATACCGGCATTTATGCATTTTCTCTGGGAAAGCTGAGTACAGAAAAAGAAACAGGACTGAGTTCCTGTTTTGTATATGCGGACAGCTTCGTCCGCCGGGAGAACAGTATGGAGAAGAAAATCAGGTTTGCGGTTCTGGGTGCAGGAAAAATTGCATATCGTTTTGCAAAAAGCCTGTCTGCCTCCGGTGACTGTGTGCTGACTGCGGCCAGCGGAAGGAATCCGGAAAAGATCAGCCGTTTTGCGGATGAATTTCATGTCGGAAGAAGATATGTCGGGCATGATGCGCTGCTCGCCGACAGAGACATTGACGCTGTCTATCTGGCACTGCCGCACGGCATGCACAGGGAATGGGCAGTCAGGGCAATGAATGCAGGAAAAGCGGTGCTGTGTGAGAAGCCGGCAGCCATGAATGCACAGGAGATGCGGGAAATCGCAGAAGTATCTTCTGAAAGAAATATCCTGTTCATGGAAGCGATGAAGCCGCGGTTTGTTCCGGCGATGGAAAAGATCCTTTTCCATGCGGAACGAATCGGGGAAATCAGGGAAATCAGCACTTCTTTATGCAATGAGATGCCGTTTAACGGCACCGGAACATCCGGCACATATCATACGGACCCGGCGCAGGGCGGTGTTCTTCTGGACTGCGGATGCTACTGCGCATCATGGCTGGAACAGTTCTGCAGCGGAAGGCCGGAACTGAAAGACGTGCAGAGTGTATTCAGAAACGGTGTAAATTACTATACGGACGCACTGCTTCAGTTCGGTTCCGTCAGTGCGCGGCTTGAATGTGCGTTTGACAGGAAAAAAGAAAGGAACGCCGTACTGAGAGGAAGCAGGGGAACAATCATTGTTCATGAACTGCACAGGCCGGTGAAATTTGAAGTGCAGATCAGCGGGCAAAAGACGGAATACTATGAAATTCCGTATGAAGTCGATGATTTTTACGGGGAGATCAGTGCATTTGCGGACAGTCTGAAAAACGGCAGAACTTCCAATGAAAAAATGACACCTGAGGCATCCGTAAGGACAGCAGAGATTCTTGATGTAATTCAAAGCGGAATGACCGGAAACTGAGACAGGAAAAAACATGCATTTTGTACAGGCAAAAGGAATACTGACAAGCAGCGGCGGTAACGGAATGAATATCTACCGGGGCTGTTCGCACGGATGCATCTACTGCGACAGCAGAAGCCTCTGCTATCAGTTCAAACATCCCTTTGAGGATATAGAGGTAAAGATCAACGCGCCTCAGCTGCTGGAAACGGCACTGAAATCAAAACGGAAAAAGTGCATGATCGGAACCGGGTCCATGTCAGATCCGTATATGCACTGTGAGGAAGAACTGCGTCTGACAAGAAAAAGTCTTCAGATCATTCTGAAATACGGTTTCGGAGCATCCGTACTGACAAAATCAGACCGGATTCTGGAGGATATCGATCTGCTGGACGAGATCAACCGGAAGACCAGATGCGTCGTACAGATGACACTTACGACATATGACGACAGGCTGTGCCGGATCATTGAACCGGGTGTCTGTCCGACAGGCAGAAGAATAGAAGTGCTGGCGGAAATGCAGAAGCGGGGAATTCCCTGCATAGTCTGGCTGACGCCGGTTCTGCCGTTCATCAATGACACTGAGGAAAATATCAGAGGCATCGCCGAAGCCTGCGTGCGCACGGGAGTGAAGGGGATCGTCTGCTTCGGTATGGGGATGACACTGCGTGAAGGAAACAGGGAGTATTATTACGCTGCCCTTGACAGATATTTCCCGGGAATGAAGGAGAAATATATTGCACGGTACGGAAACTCCTATGAGGTGAACAGTCCGGATGCGGCAGGGCTGATGAAGCTGCTTAAGGATATCTGCCGGAAGAATCAGATTCTCTGCACGCCGCAGGAATGCTTTGCGTACATGCAGGAATTTCCTTCGCAATATGATCAGATCAGCATGTTCGATCTGTAAAAGAAAACCGGAGGCGTGCCTCCGGTTTTTAAGATTCAGACTGAAATATGCTTATTTGGCTGCATCACTGAGCGGCTGTTTGTCGGAGATCTTCAGGAAGATAAAGCCGAGGGCAAAGAAGACTGCCAGGGAGGCAACAGCGATATTGATGGTTCCGCCTGCCAGCTTGACCCAGGCGATAACTGCCGAGCCGAGGAAGGAGGCACCCTTTGAGAAAATATCATAAATACCGAAGTATTCACCGGAGTTCTCCGCAGGAATAATCTTGGAGAAATAGCTTCTGGAAAGGGACTGGATGGAACCCTGGAAGCATCCTACACCGAAGGCAAGAATGCCGAAGTCAAGCAGAGTATGCAGAGTCAGGGCATACAGGCAGACTGCGAAGTAGCCGACGATGCATACCAGGATCAGCGGAACAGTATCATATTTCTTCGATAATCTTGCAAATACCAGGGAACCGCCGAAAGCGACCACCTGTGTTGCCAGCAGGAATACAACCTGGCCGACTGTAGGCAGGCCGAGGTCGGTGCCGATGTTGATGCAGTTGTCGATAATTGTTCCGACACCATCGATATACAGGAAGAAGGCAATCAGGAAGAAGAGGACCTTCTTGTCTTTTGTTGCAATCTTCTTCAGCGTGTTTCCGATCTGGGCAAAGACTTTGTAGACCGCATGCTTCTCGGTTTCAACATAATTGATCTGCTTGTAATCTCTCAGAAGCGGCATGGTGACGATGTACCACCAGACACCGGTGATGCCGAATCCGATGATGCGTGCCGTCTTCGGGGAGAACAGCATCAGGTTTTCACTTAAGCCGCCGCCCAGAATATATGCAATCATGGCAAGAATGAACGGCAGACAGGAACCGATATAACCCCATGCATATCCGTAGGAGGAAACGCGGTCCATGCGTTCATCCGTGGTAACGTCATTCAGCATTGAGTCATAGAACGTCAGTGATACGGAATATGCGATCTTGGAAAGAACATAGATAACAATGAACAGAACCCAGCTTGATGCAAAACCGTTGATAATGCATCCGATGACGCCGAGTGTGACTGCTGTCTGGAAGAAGATCTTCTTGGTGTCCTTGTGATCGGCGAAGGCACCGCATACAGGGCCGAGTACCGCAACAATAACGGTAACAACGGAAATGGCTATGGAATAGTAGGCGGTAGCCTGGTCACCGGTGATCTGTCCGGGAGCTGTGCCGATGGCAAGATCCTTGAACCAGATCGGTATGAGGGAGCAGGCAAGCATGGTAAATGCCGAATTGCCGACATCATAAAGAACCCATGCGCGTTCCTGTTTGGTCAGATCTTTAAACATAGATTTGCTTCTCCTTTTTTTATCTCCTGAAGGAAGACGGCCAGTAAATGATGATTTTTATGCCGTTGGTAACTAACATCAATTATATAGTCATTTAAGTAAAACATGTATAAAAAATGACAGAGGCTGTCAGTACTCTCTGTCAATATGGTCGATTCCGTAAAGCTTCATGAAGGCGTCAAGATCGTCGTTGTCCCTGATCAGGGAAACCTCCTGAAATCTGCCGGTATGGATGTTTTTGAAACCTGCTGTCTGTTCACCCGTGCAGATGCTGCACCGCAGCACCGGCTTCAGATTTTCCCTGTCGTAGGTCTTCTTTTCCGTTTTCTTCTTCCGAAACAGCATATGAATTCTCCTTTATTCATAATCAGGCTGATACTGCCCGATAATCTTTTCTGCCGCTTTCATGCCGTCGACGGCACTCGACATAATTCCTCCGGCATAGCCGGCACCTTCTCCGACAGGATAAATGCCTCTGACTTCTGTCTGCCAGGTGTCAAAATTTCTGGAAATGCGGACCGGGGAACTGGAACGGGTTTCGACACCCGTCATCAGTGCGCCGCCGCCGGTAAAGCCGGGGAAGATATCCTCGGTGTGCCGGAACATCTCTTCAAGGGACTGATTGACTGCACTGCTGAACAGTCCGTGAAGATCGCAGAGCTGCACTCCGTGCGAATATGTAGGCTTCACCTGCGACAGTGTATTGCCGGTGCCGTACAGATAATCGCTGATCAGCTGGGCGGGAGCTTTTCCGCTTCCCATCTGATATGCGAGGCGTTCGAGCTTTTCCTGATAGCGGACGCCGGCAAACAGGTCATTGCCGAAGTCGCCTTTTCCGGTCTGCACAAGAATTGCGCTGTTGGCATTGATTCCGTCACGGGCGGCGTAGGACATTCCGTTGGTGACAACCGTTTCTTTTTCGCTGGCGCTTGCTACAACATAACCGCCCGGACACATGCAGAAGCTGTACACGCCTCTTCCGAGTGAGGAAGTATGGCTGAGATGGTATTCTGCCGCCGGCAGACAGGAATAATCCTGAATATTCCTGTATTGCCTTGCATTGATGAACTCCTGCAGATGTTCCACACGGACACCCACCGCAAATGCTTTGGGTTCCATAAAGATACCGTTTTTGTCCAGCATCCGGAATGTATCACGTGCACTGTGGCCGACTGCCAGTATGAGGACGGAACAGGGAATGTTTTCGGTTTCCGTTACAGCTTCACAGATTTTTCCGCCGGAAATGCGGATGTCCTTCAGACAGGTGTTGAAGCGGACTTCCCCGCCGCAGGATTCGATCGTTTTCCGGATTCTGATGTCAATATCACACAGTCTTTCGGTACCGATATGCGGATGATTCATCCATGCCACGGACGGATCGGCTCCGGCTCTGATCAGCTGCTCAAGAATGACAGACACCCTGGGATCCTTGATGCGGGTAGTGAGCTTGCCGTCCGAGAAAGCTCCGGCTCCGCCTTCTCCGAACTGAACGTTTTTTTCCGGATCAAGCACGCCGGTCTTCCAGTAGTCACTGACTGCTTTTTTTCTTTCGTCAATTGCCGGACCGCGTTCGAGAACGATGGGACGGTATCCTTTCAGGGCAAGATACAGGGCGGCTGCCATGCCCGCCGGACCGAAGCCTGCGATCACGGGCCTGTGCTTCAGAAGTTCATCTCCCTGAACGGGAGCCTGATAGCGATAGGGCTGTACGACGCGGACCCTGTTCTTCAGCTTTTGGGCATAGGATTCCTCGTGCTTTACCTCCAGATCAATCTGGTATACATAAACAGCTGGTCTGCCGGCCCGCGCATCAAGGGACCGGTGAACAATCTTCCGGGAAAGCACATCCTGCGGATTGATTCTGTATTGTTTTAATGCCTTATCGACCGGTGATGCATCCGAACCGACGGCAATGCTGATTTCAGTTCTTAACATAGTTTTATTCCAGGACAGTCAGTCTTCCCTCCACATGGGCATCCAGCCCCTGATGGACAGTAAAGTACTCTTCAATAATATTATTGATCTTTGTCGCAATCACGCGCGGCTTCATGTTTTCCGACACTTCCTCAAGCGGAATGCCGAAGAAGTCATTGAAGCTGAGGTAATGATAATCCTGAACGGCAATCAGATAAGAATCGGTGTCTTTCACTTCTTTTCCGTACATTGTAAGCTCTTCGAGTTCGTGCGTGCTCTTCCTGTATACGCAGTGCAGCGCCTTTGATACCTGATAGAATTCGGTATGCCCGGTCCATGCGTCGTCTCTGAACAGATGCAGCATAATTCTGCGCAGCTGTGCGCCGGTCACTTTCAGCATCCAGATCTGATCATCAAAAGGCGTGTTTTCAAGCATCTGCTGGTATTCAACGATCGGACCGAGTTCCTTTTTGCGGATGGAACCGGAAGCGAAGAACATCAGGTCAAAACTGCTTTCGTCCTGCATCAGGTCAGCGTAGAGGTTGCCCAGTTCGGTTTCCTGATTTCTTTCCGGGTGTGTCAGTTTCCTGGCAAATCTGGTGACAACACGCTTGTATTTGGCGTCGGTTTCATTTCTGTATCTGTCCAGCAGTTCGATCATAACTTCATCATTCGGAGCGGTAAACTCATTGATATCGACACAGATCCAGCTCAGGTCAGTGATTTTTTTCTTCCATGTATCATATTCAATGTCAAGTCTTCCGATGACAGAGGATCCGCAGCCTGCCTGAACGATGGGGATGCCGTTTATCACTTCCGGACGTTCCATAAATGTATGGGAGTGTCCGCCGATAATGATATCAACTCCGTAATCCGGACTCAGCAGCGACGCGAGCTTTCTGTCTTCTTCAATGCCGATGTGTGTCAGAAGGACAGTGATGTCCGTGTCTTTTGTTCTGTAATTGTCGCAGATGATTCCCACTTCACGGGCAGCTTCCTCCACATCCACAAAAGCACCGATGACTTTTTCTGATTTTGTTGAGGCAATGACTTCGTCCGTGAGGATGCCGATAAACAGGATCCGTATGCCGTCAACGGTCAGATTCATATAAGGGGTGAACAGCCTTGTGTTATTGAAGGTAATGAAAAGATTGGCATTTATGATGGGGAACTGTGCGCATTTTTCGAGAAAGAGCAGATGCGCCAGCCCGTAGTCCACTTCATGATTGCCGACAGTCGCAATATCAGGCGAAAGCAGATTGACCAGATCGATCGTTGAAAGGCCCATGTATTCACTGTCAATAATGGAACCTCTGAACATGTCTCCCGCCATTGCATAAATGACGTTTTTTTCAGTCAGTCTGACTTTCGAAACATAACCTGCCAGCCGTGCAAGACCGCCGGTTTCCACGTTGTCGGTTTCTTTTGGAAGAAAGTCCCCGTGCAGGTCATTGGAATGAAGGAGCGTTATATTTTTCTTTGCCATAATGATCCTCCCGGTACAGTGTCTCTGATGATCAAAGAATACAGGACTTTTTGAAATTTAAAAAGGGGCCGGCTGATTTTTCGGCTAACAGATATACAGGAGGCAGTAATTATGGAAAACGAAAAAAACAGGCTGCATGATCTGATTTATCAGAAAATGAAGAATCTCGGGGAAATATCTCCGGATACTTTCCGGCAGACCGCGCTTGAAGACCCGCAGCTGATTGTCAGCTATCTGAAGTCTATGAATCTTGATGCCGAAGCGGTTGAGATTGCGGAGATCGGGCAGGACAATGTCAGACTCAGCATACGGCTGAGAGATGCGGCGGAGCCGAAATACGCAAGGGTGTTTTTTACCGGTGCGAAGAACTGAGAGCAGGCACATGACTGTGATACACTTATAGATAACAAGGAGACTGATTATCATGAGTGATATTGCAAGAGTATACGATTATCTGAAAGAAGCCGGCACTTATTATCTGGCAACTGTTGACGGGAACCAGGCAAGGGTGCGCCCGTTCGGCACAATACATCTGTTTGAAGACAGACTGTACATTCAGACAGGACTGAAAAAGAATGTTGCACGCCAGATCGCATTAAACCCCAATGTGGAAATCTGCGCAATGGCAAAAGACGGTTCTTCATGGATCCGTGTTTCGGGAACTCTTGTTCTTGATGAAAGAATTGAAGCACAGATTTCCATGCTGAATGCGTATCCTTCTCTGAAGGGACTCTATCAGCCCGGTGACGGAAACACGGCAGTGTACTATATTGCCGGCGGAGAGGCAGTGATTGCGTCCTTTGTAAAGGAGCCGGAGCTTCTGAAATTCTGAGGTGCCGCGGATGGAGCTTACAGTAAATCAGACAGTACACGGATTCCGTGTAACGAATATCCGCACGCTTACTGATGTAAAGGGGATCATGTATGAAATGGTCCATGAACAGACAGGCGCAGAGCTTGTCTGGCTGAAGCGCGATGAAGAGAACAAGACATTCTGCATCGGCTTCAAGACAACTCCGGAAGATGATACCGGCGTATTTCATATCTGTGAGCATTCGGTGCTGAACGGATCACGGAAATATCCGGTAAGGGAACCGTTTGTGGACCTTCTGAAATCATCACTGCAGACATTTCTGAATGCAATGACATTCCCGGACAAAACAATCTATCCGGTGTCCAGCAGGAACGACAAGGACTTCATGAACCTGATGGATGTATATCTTGATGCCGTGCTGCATCCGCTGATCTATACAAATCCCAATATCTTCTATCAGGAGGGATGGCATTATGAGATCAGAGATGAAAAAGATGACCCTGTGTACAAGGGTGTCGTTTTCAACGAGATGAAGGGCGCCTTCGGCTCTGTGGATGAATGCATCCTGAATGAGGTTAACCGGATTCTGTTCCCGGACAACTGCTATAAGTATGTGTCGGGCGGTGATCCGGACAAGATCACGGACCTGACGTATGAGATGTTCAGGAAAGCACACAGCACTTATTACCATCCCAGCAACTCCAGAGTATTCCTGGACGGGGATATGGATATCGATGCCGTGCTGAAAAAGATCAATGACGAATACTTCTCCGCCTATGAAAAGGAAGAGATGAATTTCGTGATACCCATGCAGGAACCGGCTGCGGCACAGGAGCGGGAAGCGTTCTATGAGATCGGTGAAGATGAGGATCTGAAGGACAAGGCATATGTTGTCATGGCCAGGATTGAATGTACATGGAAGGATCCCGGGACAATCATGGCGTGGCAGGCGCTTTCCGGCGTGCTTACGGGAACCAATGAATCGCCGCTGAAGAAGGCAATTCTTGAGAAGGGACTCGGACAGGATGTGGAGCTGGCTGTCATGGATGAGATCCAGCAGCCGTATCTGCTGTGTATTGTCAGAAATACCGAGCCGGAAAAGAAGGACGAAATTCTGAAGACGATCAGGGATACTGTGAGGAATCTGGTGGAAAACGGACTGAATCACGATGAACTGAAAGCTTCTCTGAATCAGATGGAATTCCATTACAGGGAACAGAAAGAACCGGCAGGCGTCATGATGGCGATGATTGCATACCGGTCATGGCTTTATGATGGAGATCCGGCACTGTATCTCAGCTGCGGCGAAGAATTCAGCAGGCTGAGGCAGAAGGCAGACGAAGGATACTTTGAGAATCTTCTGAAAGAAGGACTTCTTGACGAAGAATACATGAATGTGCTGACAATGAAGCCTTCCCGTGAGCTTGCGGCAAAGCGCAGGGAAAAAGAGGCTGCGAAACTGAAAGCGGCCAGGGAATCCTGGAAGGACAGCGTCAGTGATTACATAGAACTCAACAGAAAACTTGATATCTGGCAGGCGGAGGAGGATACTCCCGAGCAGAAGGCGTCCCTGCCTGTTCTGCAGCTGAGCGATGTCAGCAGGGAGCCCAGACCGTTTGAACCTGAAGTAAGGAATATACACGGTGTTCCCGTTCTGGTATATCCGGCATCCGGAACCGGCATCGTTTATATCAACCTGTATTTCAACCTTGCCGGACTTACCAGGGACAGACTGCCGTCAGTGTCTCTTTACGCTGATCTTCTGACAAGGCTGCGCACAAAGAAGCATACGCTTCCCAAGCTTCAGGAGCTGATCAAGGCAAATCTCGGAACACTGGTGTTCGGAACCGATGCCTACAGCGCCGACAGCAGAAATGAAGCATGCATTCCGGTTCTGTCGGCATACTGTTCCGTTCTTGAACAGAATATTGATACGGCAGTGGAACTGATTCTTGAGATCCTGCAGGAGACGGTGTTTGAAAAAGAAACGATTCTGCCGGTTGTCCAGCAGCATGTCGAATCAAGCAGACAGATGCTTATCAATGCCGGACACTCCGCCGCCGCAGTACGTGCCGGAGCGCATTTCAGCGCCGAGAGTCTGGCAAGAGAATACATGATCGGTTATGAAGCTGCCAGATGGGTGACTGATTTCAAAAATAACTATGACAGCCGCATTGAGCAGTTTATTGATGATGCCCTGACATATCAGGAAGTGCTGTCTGCTTCATCGAGGCTGACGATGAGCTTCACGGATGAGAAGCATCTCGAAAAGATGACTGATCTGATTGACAGACTGGAAACAGGCGTCTTTGAAAGAGGCGCGGTGCGTTATCCGCTGCTCGAAAACAAAAAGGAGGGAATCCTGATCCCCTCCCAGGTAAGCTACAGTGCGCTGACGGGAAATCTCCGCATGTACGGCGGGGATTACAGCGGCTCGCTGCGCGTTGCCGGACAGATTCTGACTTACGGATATCTCTGGAATGAAGTCCGCGTCAAAGGCGGGGCATACGGTACAGGCTTCAGCGCGAGTCCCAACGGCAGCATCTCCTGCTATTCCTACCGTGACCCGACACCGGGCAGGACGATTCAGACCGACAGGCAGTGCGCGGAATTTATAAAGGAACTGGCTGAAAGCACTTCCGACCTTACTTCGTACATTATCGGAACAATTGCCAAAGCGGAACCGCTTATGACACCGGGCCAGAAAGTCCGTGCCGCAGACGGCAGATACTTCCTCGGCATCGGCTATGAAGACAGGAAGAAAACACGCAGCCAGATTCTGTCGACGACACCGGAAGACCTGAAGAACCTGTATTCCGTCATGAAGCAGACCCTTGATGAAGGAGCGGTTGTAATTGTCGGAAACCAGGAGGCGATGGATTCTGCCGAAGGCCTGACAGTATATAAACTGTCCGGAGAATAAACGGAAAAAGCAAAGTATAAAACGAACCGCCCGGGCCTTAACATCCGCCGGGCGGTTTGCTTTTGTCCGGATAATATTAAACACCCATCTTTCCCTGACGGGTGTTTTCATATCAGAATTCCGCTGCAGTGGTCAATCTCATGCTGGATGACCTGTGCGGCAAATCCGCTGTAAGTGCCGGTTTTCTGTCTGAAACCGGTGTCCTGATACCGGACCGTAATTGTTTCATACCGTATTGTTTTCCGCATGCCGCTCAGACTGAGACAGCCTTCTTCGGTTTCATACGGCTTTTTCCTGCTGATAATCACCGGATTCAGCATCAGGATTTCCGAAGGACCGGCAGTGATGCAGATGATTCTGACCCGGAAGCCGATCATGTTTGCGGCCATGCCGGCACAGATATCTCTGTTAGCATGCAGTGTATCCTTCAGATCCATGGCTATGGGAAGATCGGTCATTACGGCATCCCGGGATTTTCCTGCCAGGAACAGAGGATCCTTCATAATCGGACGGATCATATGTCCTCCTTTATCAGAACAGGCAGGCTGCTGTGAAAGCTCCATGCATAGACTGATACCTTTTTCCCGGGTTCCATCAGCTGCACGGCATTCCGGTAGGAATTCAGCTGCACAGTGTAGCGGCGGCGTATTTCCTCAGGCGATGCGCGGTCGGTTTTGTAGTCAATCAGCAGGACTTCATCCTTTCCGAATGCCGCAAAGTCGATGATTCCGTGCATGCGCATTTCGGATGTTTCCACATAGAAGGGATACTCATGATAAATCTGCATGGTCAGTGCTTTTGCATACAGTTCACTCTGTCCGAAGTCCAGGATCTTTTTCCTGTCACCTGCGGACAGATCAAAACCGGCAAGGTCTTCATCGGTCCACATATGTGCCGGAAGTGCTTCAAGCACTTCATGCATATGCGTACCGTAGGCAGTGCCTGATCTGTGTCCGTCCGGATCCAGCGGAGGAAGGAAATTCACTTCGGAGGAACTCGGCGTAAAGAGCGCCGGCAGTTTTTCATCAGGTCCGCTGTAATGCGGAAGAACAGATGTTACGGAATCAGGAAGCTTCCGGTCGGTTTTCAGTTTTTCCGTACCGGCATGAATAATCTGAAACAGAGGGGAAGGCTTAAGGGCTCTTTTGATCAGTCCAGTCATGCCTTTGCGTGCATTCAGCCATGCCAGAGTAACGTCCCCGGCTTCATCGGGCATATCGGTATCTACGATATACAGGTGCTCTTCGGCTCTTGTCAGGGCTACATAAAGGACGCGGGTGAATTCCTCGAGATCCTCAAGATTGATCTTATGTTCAATGGCATAGCGCCTTAATGTGGGACGCTGGACACGGTACGGCTGATCAAGATGGCTGAGGCCGATATAAAGGTCATCATCAGCCAGAACGGAGGACATAATATCCCTGTTCTGATTCTTTCCCGTTCCCCAGAGGAACACATATTTGTACTGAAGTCCCTTGGAATGATGAATAGTTGTTACGGTAACGAGGTCATCATCCTTTCCCTTTGACATGGCTTCGGATGATTTTTCGTCTTCACTGACATCAAGATATTCAGTGAACTCCCGCAGGGAAAGGTATTTCTGTGATGTACATAATTCAAAGAGATAGTCGAAATTCGCTTTCTGGGAATCAGGGATGCGGTTGAAGAAATCATGACGCAGGGCAATCTGGCTGAGCATTTCCGGCAGCCCTGATTTTGCGGCAATTTCCCGCAGCTCTCTCATTTCTGTGTAGAAATCAGGATATTCACTGAGAATGCCCCTGCGCAGTGAACCGTATCTGATTTTCAGAGACGCAATTGTCTCATCATCCATGTCGTACCATGGTGAAGTCAGGACAGCCATCAGTGAGATCTGGTCTGTTTCATCCAGCATCAGGCGGCACATGGCAGCGGCAGTCTGACAGAGATCAGACCTGTAGAAGCCTTCCCTTGCATCAATGTCATACGGAATGCCGGCATATTCAAATGCCTTCCTGAGATACAGCTTGTCGGCATGGCTTTTGACAAGAACCGCAAAATCACGGAAGGAGACAGAAGGCGTGCTGTTCAGGATGCGCACCATTTCATCTGCGATCCAGCCGGCTTTTTCCTGCTTGGCATCAGCCGGTTCATCATCGCCGTTATCTTCACCGCTGTCCTCCTGGTTCCTGTCCGGTTTCGGAAGAAGGGCAAGGATCACCGGAACCGCGGACTCCTGCTGGCGCGCGCTGCCGATGGACACATGGTCTTCTTCACCGTAGGTGTCCAGACACCCGTCCACATTCATCAGCTTTTCAAACAGCATATTTGTAAACCCGACGATTGACTGCCGCGACCGGTAATTATGCCGCAGCGTAATGCACAGACTGCCGGGATCGTTCATCAGGCCCCGCATCAGGGAGGGCTTTGCCTGCCGGAAGCGGTATATGGACTGTTTGACATCACCGACACGGAAAACATTGTTTCCCCGGGCAATCTTTTCAATGATCGTATGCTGAAGCAGGCTGGTGTCCTGGAATTCATCAATCATGATTTCATCATAGGCATCTCTCAGCAGGGCTGCGACTTCACCGTTGTTCCTACAGAGGATATCAAGGGCATACCGCTCCATATCGGAGTAGTCCATGCAGGTGTTTTCCAGTTTCAGACGGCGGAAGCAGTTCCTGCTCATCTGTGCCAGAGTGACAAGGTTCCTGCACAGAACACTGAGATCGTTGTGGTCCTTTACAAACTGTTCCTCGTCATAGGTCTTCTTTGCCAGACGGGTGAAGCAGTCCTTCATCTGATTGCGGGCTTTTGTGTATTTTTCAGCTTTCCCGTCAGACGGTGTGGACAGGGAAGCGAGATGGAAAAAGCGGAGGCGGAAGCCGTTGTAGCTGCCGCTGTCCAGTTCGTTCAGACAGTTCTGCAGAGCACCCTGCATGACCTTTAGCGGTTCTTCGGACAGTTTTTCCGATTCATAAACAAAGGAAATCATTGCATCGAGCGCTTCCTTCAGGCGCAGCAGATCACTGCGCAGACTCAGGAAAAAGCACTGTCTGACATACGGATCAAAATCTGAAAAGTGCCTGACAGGCGCATAGGATTCCTTTGCCTTTTCATACCATTCATCCGGGTCTGCGGAGGCTTCGGCGTGGGCGCTTATGCTTTCTGTCAGATCGTAAAGAGTGTCATAGTCTTCACTCCTGACACTGAAATATTCCAGAAGCTTCAGCAGGCCTTCATGGTCCGACGCGTCAAACTGCTTCAGGGCACTGCGGAATCCCTGTCCGGAATACGACCGCTTCATTCCCTCGGAAAGAATATTTTCTGCCGTGGCAGGATCAAGTCCGATGACATTGCAGTATTTTTCAATGATGCTCAGGCACCAGCTGTCTATGGTTGTAATCTGTGCCGTTTCCAGGGCAAGCAGCTGTTCATTAAGGTATTCAAGAAGTTCAGTGTCACCGCAGGATGCGGCTTTTTCGTGAAGCTGTGCCGCCAGCCTGTTTTTCATTTCCCCGGCAGCGGCAGCGGTAAATGTCATGGCAAGAATCCGGTTCAGCGGAACCCTGTCCTCCACGCATCTTTTTACGAGCCTGGCGACAAGAACACCCGTTTTTCCGGCACCGGCAGAGGCGGAAACCAGAATGTTTGTTCCGACAGTCTGAATGGCTCTGGTCTGTTCACTGTCAAAATTCATTTTTTCCGGCCTCCTTTTGATTTGGCGGTTTTAAAGGGAAGATTTTCACCGGCAAGTGCTCTGACTTTCCGGTAATCCGAAGAGAAGCGGCAGATGCTGCGGTAATCGCAGAACGTGCAGGCACCTTCGACAGGGGAAAGCGCAATGTTCCCCTCAAGCAGGCTGCTGCGGAAATACTGATAGAGTTCGGTAATGCACTGTCTGACTGCATCAAAATCGAAGGTTGAGCCCAGTCCGACGATATGGTCTCCGTTTTCATCGGTTTCTGTTTTGCGTTCGGTAAATGACCATCCGCACAGTCTTCTGGCTTTAATGAACTGTTTAAAGATATCTGCCTGTATGTCAGTCTGCTGAACACCGTTTTTAAATCCGTAGGTTCCGGCTTCCTGCCTGATATTTTCCGCTTTCATGGAAAAATAGAAGGAACCTGCCGGTGTTTTTCCGGTAAGCTTTTCCGCAATGATCAGATAGGACAGAAGCTGAAGCTGCAGTCCTGCTTTGACCTTGGTTTCGGACAGACTTTTGGCAGAACTCTTGTAGTCAATGATCCTTACCAGATTGTATGCAGTATCGATTCTGTCGATAATCCCTCTCAGCATGACACCTTCCGCAATCTCATCACGGAATTCTTTTTCCGCTTCGGCAGGTGCGAAGGCAGTGTATTTTTCCATGTCATTCAGGAATTCAAGGGAAACCATCAGACCGTCCAGCATGCGCCCGCATGTCAGGTCATAAAGATAAGCTTCGTTGGGATGTGCACATTTGAGCACATCAAAGGATTCCTGCAGGAAGTCACGGACTTCTTCGCGGGTGATTTCCGCATATTGTTTATGCTTTTCCGTGACGGCATGCTCCATCAGACTGTGCTGTATGTTGCCGATGGTATTTGCCTGCATCGCAGAAAGATCGGCTTTCCGGATATGCAGACCGCTTTGAATAAAGTATGCGTAGGGACAGGAGAACCAGCGCTCAATCGTGCTGATGGAGCCTGTGATCCTGCCGTCTTTCTGAAACAGCGCTTCTGCGCCTGCGGCAGAGAGTGCATGGTCCTTTTTCCGTGCGGGCGGAACCTTCACCGGCTGCCACGGTTTTGCGGAATTTTTAAATCTGCGGTCCAGTTCAAACGCCGGCTGAATCTGCCTGCCCTGATAATCGTTGGTGTAATAAGAATAGATCGTTTCATCTTCTGCACAGGCATCAATCCATTTCAGCTGCTCTGTGTATATCTGAAAGCGTTCTGACATAGCGGGATAGCCTTCAATGCGGCTGACATATGCCTCGTCAAACAGACCTTTTCTGGCAGGAAAGCCGGGGAAATTCTTTCCCGTGCATCCGGCAATGTATGTGATCTTCTTCGCAGAAACAGGATGAGTCAGATCCGTGACGCTGCAGAAGGAGGAATCATAACGGGAGAATGATCCCTGCAGGCTGCTGATCAGGTCAGCGGCAAACGGGATTTCCTCCTTGCGGATTCCGGGCAGGATGTCTGTCAGAAGGCTTCTGATTTTCAATGCGGCTGCCAGCTCTTCCCTGTTTTCCAGCAGCGGTGAGCCCGACATGACCTGATATGCATTCATGATCATCTGCACAGCATCTCCGGAATGAACAAGCAGGTCGATTTCATCGCCGATCACTGCGAAATATTCCCGTGCATCATCTTCCATCTGTCTGTAATAACCGGCTTCATTCTTCATGGAGCTGTTTTCAAAGCGCTCCGCAATGCCTTCCGGAGCTTTTGTGTCCTGCAGGGTTTCCTTCAGGAAAGGATAAATCCTGTCGGGACAGGGACGGCTGAATGCATTGATGCGCAGACATTCCGTCAGCGATGCGCTGTCTTTGTCTGCCGCAAGCATAAGCAGGGAGGCAAACACGGAAGGAATGCGGACAGTGATTTCTTCGTGAGTCGTGCTGTACGGAATTCCGTAGCGCATGAATACCTGTTTCAGAACAGGATACTGTGCGGTATAAGAGGTGAGAATGACGTTGCATGATTTCTGCGTGCGGCAGATCTGCTGGGCAATGGATTCAATCTCCTGGCGGACGTTCAGTGCATACATCAGCCGTGCCGGCGCATCGTGCCTTTCGTCCTTCTGTACCTGCGCGCCGCTGCGGATGAGGTCCTGAATGAAGCGGTAACGGAACGGAACAGTTTCGAAAGTGTCGGAAACGGTCAGCCCGTCCGATACAGCATCTCTGATCAGCTGTTCCCTGTTTCCGGCGACGGCTTTTTCCTCCAGGTCCATTGTCATGACGTGCCTGAGGATCATCTTCAGTTCTTTTTCAGATACGGTGCCTTCCGGAAGGGCATCCGGGCTGATCTGATAGAGGCAGAGTTCCCTGGCAAAGGAAAGGATTTCACTGACAAATGCAGGATAGCGGAACATGCCCCGGTATACGGGGCATCTTTCGCTGATCTCATCCAGCAGTCTCATACAGAAAACAACCGACGCTGTGCGGTTCTCTTTCTGATCCGTTTTCAGAAGTCCGTCAGTTGTAATCAGCGAGACTCCCGATACAGTATTATTTTTGTTCTTCAGGGCAAGCCGGTGAAAAATTTCTTCCCTGCGGCCCTGGCTGATCAGTATTTTTGGCATGCATAAATCATAGCATATCGGGGGAATTTGAACCTTTTAAACTGCCGCAGATTATTATGAAAGAAAACCTGCATGTTTTCAAAAAAATCGAACAATGGTGCAAATAATAGCCCGATCTGAGACTAAAAGTTTGTTAATTTTTGAAAATTATGCATATAATAATCCATATGGTGAGTTTTATCAAACCTTTGGAGGATGACCTATGGCAATAAGTATGATTCTTGATCAGGAACTCGACAGCCGCCGCGGCGGAGAAGACTGCAGATTTAACGGCTATCTGGAAGACTATCTCAGTCTTGAAGAAAATCTTGATCCTGTCCTCAGAGAGGCGTTTGCAAAAATTGTGGAAGGTGATTCCGGGGTAAAGATCTGCACATGCTTAAAGAGCGAAATCAACAAAGATGCAATCAGCAATCAGATTATCCGATATAAAGATGTATTCAAGCTGACCGGCAGGGCACTTGAATATCCGTATATTCTGTATGAAAACAAAGAGGCGGGAGACAGAGCTCTCCTTGTTGTGCCGTACAGCAGCTGCAGCTTTATTTATGCGAAGGGCTACTATTACTGCATGACTGAACCCGGCAGCAGATTCATTGACTGCAAGAACGAAATTGTCGGCATCAGTTCCGACAGCGCAGACGAGATTGCGGATGCGTGGAACAAGCTGTTCACAATGAAGGCCGGCGCTCTGCAGAGATCAATCGACAGAGAGCATTTCAAAAACTACGACGAACTGAAAGCCACTGCAATCAGGGCTGCGGAAGAGCAGAAGGAGGAAGCACTCCGGATTCTTCCTGCGGCAGCTGACAGAGCTCCGTATATTGTCAGATATGTAATCAACTGGTTCCTGCTTAAGAAAGTTCTTTATGTTCAGTACATGGTCAACAAGAATATCCTGAACGGCGTGCATGAAGGAAACATCAAAAAGCAGAGAAATCAGGCAAAGCTGAATGCGGATGAAGTAGCATTCATGAGCTACAGCGAGATGTGGAGAACCACAGGAGTACCCGCAGAGGAATAACTGAACGTGCCGTCGGACAGACGGCATTCTTTTTATGTTGTAATCAGGCAGAAGTACTGTTTTCTGATATAATCAGATTTATAACGAGGTGATTGCATGTATCGAAGACCAAACGGATTATGGATGTTCTTCTTATTGTTCTTTGTACTGGGGTTTGGAGAAACTTTACTGCCCATGGTTTTAATATTCGGCATTGTAGGTTATCTGATGTCCAAGGCAATCGGATCATCCAAAACAAATCAATATACAAATGCGCAGTCGTCCAGCAGGCGCTCCACAATCAGGCGCAGGGGATATACAGACACAAAGCACACTGCGGATCAGAAGGCGAGAGTCAACACATATCTGATGAAGCGTTTCCGCAGCGGGGCAAATTCAATCTCCATGACCGCAGCCGGGCACAGCATCGTACTGACCAAGAAAACAGAAAAATATACAAGCCTGGATTCTCTGGAGGTAACCTGCGACGGACATTACTTTAATACCATGGCGTCTTTCCGTGATCAGTACGGAGGCATTTATGATTCTCTGTTTGATTCCCTGCTGACAATGGCGCAGAATGACGTGGCGGTAAAACCCGGAACGATTATTGACGCGGAATATGTCGCCAAGGGCGATGAATTCGAGGAAAAGAAAGAAGCGAAGAAGCCTGCGGGAAACAGTGCGAAAGAAAGTGAACAGGAACCGGAGGCATACAGGTTCCGTGAACAGATCAACAGTCTGAATGACGGCATTCCCGATGAAGAGATTTCCAACGGTCTTTATGAAACGACAGGACTTCTCAAGCAGCTGGGTGATCTGGAAAAGCATTTCCCGTCACAGAAGAGCAAGCTTACCAAGCTTTACAGAAATTATCTGCCGTATCTGTGCGGAATTCTGAAGCAGTATACCAAGATGCAGAATGTACAGACGGACGCAAATTACCAGGAAAATGTTGAAAGTCTGAAAAAGACGATCAGTCATATTAATTCTGCCATGCGCGACAGAATCATTCCGAGCATGTCGGAAAGTGATTCCATCAATCTGCAGGCAGACATGTCTACACTGGACGCCATGCTGAGAAAAGACGGATATTCTGACGAAGGTGATATTATGGCATCCCTGAGAAAGAAGCAGGGAAGGGTGGAATAGCATATGAGCAGAAAAGATGAAGAAAAAGAAAAGCTGATGCGCGAAATTCTGTACGGCAAGAACCGTACATCCCAGGATCAGAAGATTACGCTGACAACCGATCCGGCAAAAAAGACCGAATCGACGGGCTCTTCTGCTTTAAACAGCATTTCCGAAGCAACCAGCAGTCTTCTCAAAAATGCCAATGACTCTTTTGCGGAGCTGCGCAAAATTCTTGAAAAGCAGCAGAAAGATCTGGAAAAGATGTCAAAGGACAACGGCTTCAATCAGAAAGATATGGAGCGCATGCAGAAAGAGATTGAGAAAGACTACGGCATCACGGAAGAAGATTCCAGAGTGCAGACACCTGTCAAAAATATTGACAGTGCCAAAATGTTCACTGAAATACTGCAGGAACTTGATGAAAAAATCGTAGGGCAGGAGGAAGCACTGAAGCAGTTCTGCGTTGCTTTCCGCAGACCGTATGTCATGGGCGAGGAAAAAGGCCGCGCAAAGAACGTGATTATTGTCACGGGTCCCAAGGGCAGCGGAAGACATGCCTGCATTACGCAGATGGCTTCCAGCCTTTATGCGCACAGGGCAATTGCCAGTGATGAAGTTTATACGATTGACATGAGTCTTTACCAGAGCGGTGCACAGGAACAGATTTTCCTGCAGGACCTCTACAAGGATCTTTCCGGAAAAGGATCGATTATCTGCTTTGAAAATTTTGAAGTGGGCTTCCCGTCCTTCCTGAGAATGCTTGATTCCCTTGTCTGCACCGGAAAAGTCACATTAAGCAAGCGTTATGTACTGAACAAGGGTGTTCTTGTGGAAAATCAGACAGGTCTGGTAAAGAATGCCGTTGATTCCCTGGACGCAGAAGGAAAGTATCTTGTCTTTATCACAACGAAGGGAA
The DNA here is from genome assembly GCA_024696355.1 of Solobacterium sp. GTDB lineage: Bacteria > Bacillota_I > Bacilli_A > Erysipelotrichales > Erysipelotrichaceae > Bulleidia. The sequence continues at coordinate 6,736 of JAILGV010000071.1, read as the reverse complement.
CTTCCGCAGTACAGGATGCCTTCGGTGCGGATTTCCTGTACCATGTGCTTGATACCGTTACGCTGAAGAGAATGACGGAACGTGATGCGGATGAATACAACGAAATTAAATCTGCAGCCCTGATTGAAAAAGCAAAGAAGAACCTGAAGCTTGATGTCACTGTCGACAGTGATGTGAAAGACTGGGTCAAGACACATTATGACAAGACAAACGGCTCCGATTCTCTTACCCAGCTGTATAACGATTTCTATATTTCCCTGAGCCAGGAAGCTCTGACGGAAATGATTCCGGAGAACACCGAAGTTGAATTTACCGTAAGGGACGATGAACCTGTAGCGGTATATATGGACCGTTCCGTGAAGCTTTCCCGTTCGAAGACCAGCAGTGATGAAATAGAGGCGGTCAACAGAGATCTTGATGCAATTGTCGGTCTGGACATGGTCAAGGATTATATCCGTTCCCTGCAGTCACATATTCAGATGCAGGAGATCCGCAAGCAGCAGGGCATGAAGACCAGCGAGATTTCAAAGCATATGATCTTCACCGGAAATCCCGGTACCGGAAAGACAACGATTGCCCGTCTGATTTCCAGATATATGAAGGCAATCGGTGCTCTTTCACAGGGTCAGCTTGTGGAAGTGACAAGAGCAGATCTGGTTGCCCAGTATGTCGGTCAGACAGCTCCGCTGACCATGTCGGTAATCAAGAGTGCAATCGGCGGCGTGCTGTTCATTGACGAAGCATATTCCCTTTACAGGGGAAAAGACGATTCCTTCGGTCTGGAGTGCATTGACACGATTGTCAAGGCAATGGAAGACAACAGAGATTCACTGATTGTTATTCTTGCCGGCTATGAAAAGGAAATGAAGGGCTTCCTGGAATCCAATTCCGGTCTGAAGTCCCGTTTCCCGAATCTGATTCATTTCCCGGACTATACCGGAGAGGAACTGCGCAAAATCGCCGAGATCCAGGCGAAGTCAAAGGGCTACTACATTGACGAGGGAGCCATCAGGGAACTGGAGGCATACTTCGAAGATGTACAGTCCATCAATGCGGCGGAAGCCGGCAACGGCCGTCTTGCCAGAAATGTAGTCGAAGATGCAATTCTGAGACAGTCGCAGAGACTGGTGAAGAATCCCGGCGGCAAACTGGATGAGCTGAGACTGGATGACTTCGATCTGACGGTCAAGGTACAGCCTCCCGAAGATGACGATATGTTTTAAACAGTGAAGGCAGGGTCTCCTGCCTTTTCCAACGGAGAAAAGACATAAGAAAAAGATCCTTCCGGATCTTTTCTTATACTTCTCAATTATAGGGGGATAGGGAATTGTGTGTTTGTCAGACCGGAGAAAGGGGGAAACCGATCTTCACACCCCGGACAGTGCTATTTCTGTCCGCACTATTAATATATCTGTATTTTGTATCAGAAATATTGAATTCCTGTGTGAAATTATGTGAACGGAAAAACAGCAGCGTTGTTTTCGCATCATATATCACTTCACAACAAAGCCTATGATAAAATATTACGCAGAGGATGAGGCTATGGAAAAGATTAAGAAGGTCATACTTGTCAGCGGAATGAGCGGTGCGGGAAAAAGTACGGCAACACGCATACTTGAAGATATGGGTTACCACATTATTGATAATTATCCTGTTCAGCTTCTTTCTCTGCTTGTGGACATTATTGAAAACAGCACGGATCCCAGATACAGCTATATCGCACTGTCGACTTCCGCCGAGGATTTCAGGGAATTCCTGAGAAGAATCAAAGGTGAAGGCATTGATGTGCGTGTCCTGTTTCTCGATGCCGGCGACAGTACTCTGATTTCCAGATACAAGAGCACAAGAAGAAGCCATCCTCTGCTGCTGTCCAATACAGCGAATACCCTTGAGGAAGCGATTGCCGTGGAAAGGCAGATGCTTTCCAGAACAATTGATGATTCTTTCCTGTCGCTTGATACATCCTTTATGACGGAAAAGGAAATGAAGGCAACGCTGAACCAGTATTTTGCCAAGAGCACGGTACCTTCATTCTCCATATCATTTATTTCCTTCGGGTATAAATACGGAGTTCCTCTGGATGCGGACCTGATGATTGATGTGCGTTTTCTGCCGAACCCGTTCTGGGACATTAATCTCAGGACACATTCGGGAAATGATCAGGACGTATATGACTTTGTCATGAACAATGATCAGACCAGGGAATTTATAAAACGCCTGCTTGCCTTTACGGATTATGCATTTGAAGAATACGTGAAGGAGGGAAAGAATCACTTCACGGTTGCGATCGGATGCACGGGCGGACAGCACCGTTCTGTTACAATAACCAACTTCCTGTATGACCATTACAAGGACCGCTATCGTTCCTATAAACATCACAGGGACGAAAAGGAGTGGATCAGATGAGTGAGGCCAGAAAAAAGATTGTAGTAATCGGCGGCGGGCACGGGCAGTCAGCGATCTGCCGCGGCATCAAAAACATTGAAGACGTAGATATAACAGCAATTGTCACGGTGGCGGATGACGGAGGCAGCACCGGAAGACTCAGAAGAAAGTTCCATATTCCCGCTATGGGAGATATCCGCAATGTTATGATTGCACTTTCCCCTTCCGAAACGCTGCTGGGAAATCTGATGGATTACCGCTTTGAGGACCCGGACGGCAGCGAGGCGGATGTTCAGGGCCACAATCTGGGAAACCTGATTCTGACGGCGCTGACACAGCAGACAGGTTCCTTTATGGAAGCGATCCAGACGATCGGAAAGGTCCTGAATGTGCGCGGCAATATCATTCCCGCAACGACGGAGGTCATTTCCCTGTATGCGCTGATGGATGACGGTGTTATTGTCAAAGGCGAAGCGAATATTCCCGACGTATGCAACCACATACGCAAGGTGTTCTATCAGAATACCGTAAAAGCAGTTCCCGAAGCCGTACAGGCAATCCTGGAGGCTGATCTGATCATATACGGGATCGGCTCCGTCTATACCAGCATCCTTCCGAATATTATCATTCCGGAAATCCGCGAGGCACTTGAGCAGACGGGAGCCCTGCGTGTTTATTTCTGCAATGCCATGACCCAGCCCGGTGAGACGGACGGCTATAATGTGGAGGACCACGTTCAGGCGCTTCTGGATCACGGGGCACCTGTTGACGCAGTGCTTGCCGCGAATGACAGCCTTCCGCCGGCTGTTGTGAAGAAATATGCCAGACAGGGGAGTACGCCTGTCACAGTCACAAAACAGGAACATCCCTACCGTATCATCAGCCGTTCCCTGCTTACGTTTGATTCGGACCTGATCCGTCATGATCCGGTCAAGATCAGAAGAGCAGTTGAGTATCTTGAAGAAGAAAAGAGAGATTGATGTCCTTTACCTCTGATGTAAAACAGGAAGTTTCACTGAATAAACCGGAAAATGATGAGGCCCGTGCAGAACTGTCCGCACTGATCAAAATGACCTCATCTATTTCCATTTCATCAAGAGGCATGGCACTGGCCGTGGAAACGGAAAACGGTCCTGTTTCCAGAGCTGTTTACCGGCTGATGAAGGATCTGTATTCCGTAGATATCGAACCGAGCGTGCGCAGAAGGATGAACCTCAACAAGAACCTGATCTACAGCATGAAAATCTACGGACCGGTCAGGGAAATACTGGAGGATCTCGGTTTATATTCGTCCCGCGGCCTGCGGGACAGGCCGCTGCAGAAGATTGTCGCGAAAGATTCCTGTGCACGGGCATATCTGGCCGGTGCGTTTATGGCAGACGGCAGTGTAAACAGTCCCCAGACCAGCAGCTATCACCTTGAAATCAAATGCACGACCGCTGAATTTGCGGAATTCATCATTGATCTGATGGGCAGATTCTATATTCCGGCAAGACAGATCGAACGCCGCGGCAAGCATGTAGTCTACATCAAGGCTGCCGAGAAGATCGGTGATTTTCTCAGATGCATCGGTGCCGTGCAGTGTCTGATGGAGTTCGAGAACGAAAGAATCTCAAGGGATTTTGCCAATAATGTACAGCGTCTGAACAATGTGGATGTTGCAAACGAGGTGAAGTCCATGAAAGCGGCCGGCAAACAGCTTGAGGATATTGCCGTGCTGGAAGAATATGATATGATCAGGAACCTGGATGAGAAGCTGAGGGATATCGTGGAACTGAGAAAAGAGAATCCCGAGGCAACGCTGAACGAACTGTCGGAACTGTACCGCATCAAAACAGGCTCCGTGGTTTCCAAGTCCGGCATGAAGCACCGCTTTGTCAGAATTCATGAAATGGCGGAGAAAGCGAGGAACAGATGAACAGCAGACTGACTGTGTTAATCAGATCACTGGCGGCGGTTTTCGTAACAGTGCTGCTTCTGTGGCTGTTCTGGCCGCTGCTGGTCATACTTGCGGCAGCCGGCATCGGCTTTATGCTGTATATGAAATATCAGACAAAGAAGGCCGAAAAACAGCTGCGGACTTATTATGAGGAAGAGCAGGAAAGTGTACTGCGGCAGGTACCCTCGGACAGAGCGCAGTCTGTGCCTGAGAGTGATATTATCGACGTGGAATTTACCAGAAAAGAGCCTGAATCGGAAAGGATGAAATTATGATCAAAAGAGCGGAAGCATCCATGGATGCAAAAATCAAAGAATGCTGGAAAAAATGTTTTACCATGGAGGATCCGCGGTATATCGAATACTTTTTCCGAAATATCTACAAGCCGGAATACATGTACGTTGATGATGAGGACAGCGAGATTGCGGCCGCCCTCTGCGTGGTTCCCCATGCCGTAATGTTCAACGGAAGAGTGCTTCATGCGAGCATGATTTCCGGCGTATGCACGGCGCCTGACTACCGGAATCAGGGCAGGATGCACAGGCTGATTGAAACTGCAGTGGATGCCTGCAGCCACAGGGAACTTATTACCCTGGCACCGGCTTCCGAAGAGGAGCTTCTGAGGGGATACGGATTTGAACCGCTTTATTACAGAAGCGACTACACCCTGAGCAGGGATGAAGTGAAGCGCATAACAAACTACGGATGTGCCTATGAGCCCAGCCCCATCGATATGCTCAAGGTATACAGTTCCTTTATCAGGAGATTCAACGGGTATTATGCCAGAGACCTTGAATATTTTGTTAATTTCAAAAAAGAGGTCAATGCCAGGGGCGGCAAGATCGTGGCATACTATGATTCAAAGAATCAGATCCAGGGCTATGCATCAATTCTGATTGCCGGAAGAGAGGCAGTGATGGAGGAATGCGTTTATCTGGGCAGCGTTGCGCTGAACAAGCTGATCAATGCGGCGCTTCAGGAAAGACCGCTTGTCCATCTGCAGGTATCGTCTGCGGAGGGACTGTCCAGACTGTTCCCTGACGCGGTAAGAAAAGATTATGCAGGTGTTATGGTCAGGCTGAATGATGCGGAGCTGTTCTCCCGTCTGTTCTCGCAGAAAGTGGAGAGTCTGCGTGATCTTGCGGAAATTTCGCAGAGGCCGCTGACGATGAGGGAAAGATACTGAACGTATCTGCATGCATGAAAGCGGGCACCGGGCCGGATGAGATCCGGCTTTTGTTGTTTTCGTTCCGCAGAGAAGATGTCACATTCGTGAAATTTTTGGTTTTTCTTGTTTTACATGCGGGTACTGAATTGACTATGAAATCGTTAAAACGTATAATTTTCTTGCAACAAAGAGGAGGTCATAAAGATAATGACAAATGTAAGAGTTGCTATTAATGGTTTTGGCCGTATCGGCCGTCTCGCATTCAGACAGATGTTTGGTGCTGAAGGATATGAAGTAGTTGCTATCAACGACCTGACTAAGCCTTCCATGCTCGCTCACCTGCTGAAGTATGACACAGCACAGGGCGGATATGCCGGAGTATTCGGTGAAAACCTCCACACAGTTACAAGTGATGATGAAGCTAATACAATCACTGTTGATGGAAAGACACTGCAGATCTACAAGGAACCGGATGCAAACAATCTCCCTTGGGGTGAACTGAAGGTTGACGTAGTTCTGGAATGCACAGGCTTCTACACAAGCAAGGCAAAGGCAATGGCTCACATCAACGCCGGTGCCCGTAAGGTAGTTATTTCCGCTCCTGCAGGAAACGATCTGCCGACAATCGTTTACAATGTTAACCACGAAATCCTCAAGGCTGACGATCAGGTCATCTCCGCTGCATCCTGCACAACAAACTGCCTCGCTCCGATGGCAAAGGCTCTGAACGACTATGCACCGATTCAGTCCGGTATCATGGTTACTGTTCACGCTTATACAGGCGACCAGATGGTTCTTGACGGACCGCACAGAAAAGGCGATCTGAGACGTGCAAGAGCTGCTGCAACAAATATCGTTCCGAACAGCACAGGTGCTGCAAAGGCTATCGGCCTTGTTATTCCTGAACTGAACGGCAAGCTCATCGGCTCCGCACAGCGTGTTCCTGTTCCTACAGGATCCACAACAATTCTGACAGCTGTTGTCAAGAAGGCCGGCCTGACAAAGGAAGGCATCAACGCTGCTATGAAGGCTGCTGCCAATGAGTCCTATGGCTACACAGAAGAACCGCTCGTATCCTCTGACATCGTCGGAATGAAGTTCGGTTCCCTGTTCGATGCTACACAGACAATGGTAGCTAAGATTGATGACGACACATTCGAAGTACAGGTAGTTTCCTGGTATGACAACGAAAACTCCTATACATCACAGATGGTTCGTACAATCAAGTACTTCTCCAACGTTAA
>JAILGV010000063.1 GCA_024696355.1 Solobacterium sp. | reverse complement strand
GGAAGAAGACGGGATTATTACAAGGACTGTATATGCCGAGGTTCCTCCCCGTGTTGAATATGCCTTAAGTGATCTGGGAGAATCCATGCGGCAGATTATCAGGGCGATGGAAGAGTTCGGAATAGAGTATAAGGCAAAATCTGAATGATGATTCCGTTCTCAGAAGGTGACGGACATTCTTATATAAAAAAGATCGTTCTTTCAGGAATGATCCTTTTTATATAAGAACAGCGGATGTTTTCAGAAATTGCTTCTTTTCCGGTATTCGGCGGGACTGATGCCGAATTGTTTTCTGAACTGATTGTAGAAATAAGTCTCACTTGTAATATTGACCTGCTTCAGGATTTCCTCTATGGAAAGATTTGTGTTTTTAAGCTTCATGCATATTTCTTCGTACTTCAGACGGAAAATATAATTCTTAAATGAAACTCCGGCTGCCTGAAGAAATAATCTGCTGATATATTTTTCGGAGTAACCGAACTTTGAGGCAAGGTCACCTAATGTTGCTGTACGGTAATTGAGATCCACGTAGTTCAGTATACCGGCAATGCGTTTTGTGTTTCTTTTGTTTTCATCCGAGTATTCATAAGGACAGTGCAGCAGACGGATCATAAGTGTTTTCAGCAAGGCTGCCATCAGTTCGTCCCCGTAGGGACTCGGATCAATCTGCTCACAGAGGATTTCTTCAAATGTCTGTCTGACTCTGATATTTGAAGCAGAATGAAACAGGAGATATTTCTGGGATGTTTCGGTATCCAGCACGTAATTTATCAGAAACTGTGATATGTCATTGGAACTGAGTATTCCCTTAAGCACAACATTGCGTATATAGTTTTTGTCAAACATCATGGTGAAAACATGATCATTTTCTCCCAGTTCCTGTGACATGATGAAATTAGGACTCAGCATGATCAGATCACCTTCATTCAGAATGATTTCATTCTGCGGCATAAACAAATGGCAGTGACCGCTGTATACATATCTCATGGCAATAAAGTCAGCATAGGAGAAAGGTTCCCTGTAGAAACGGGTAGCTTTCTTTATTACAAAGCGTGATGCTTTGCCCTTGAGCCTGTCCCAGAAAAAGCTTGATGCTCCGAAGTCAGCTTCATCTCCGGACGGAATCCTGAGAATTTCCTGAGGCATGAAATAGATTCCGTTTTCATCCTTGAAATGATGTTCATCAAGATAACGGTAAAAAGAAGAAAGGGTGTGAACCGTTTCCGTCCGGTATTCCGTTTCTCTTTCGCTGATATCATTCATGTGCGTCAGCAGTTCTGCTATTTCCATCGTCATCCTCAAAAAAGTAGAAAATTGTCGGTAATATAACGGCTTTCTAACGTGGTTTAAGAGCGTTGGTTATCATATTCTGATAGTGCAAGGACGAAGAAATCCTATAAATATCAGATTTCCTGAATATTGTACCACATATGGGAAGTCTTTTGAGAAAAGTGGGAAATTATCGTCAAAAAGGAGGAAATTATGGCTGATTACACTAAACTCGCTGAAGATGTGATTGCAAATGTCGGCGGCACTTCCAACGTTACGAATGTCACACACTGCATGACAAGACTGCGCTTCAATGTTAAGGACAGCAGTCTGGTCGACGGAGAAAAAATCAAAGGTCTGAAGGGCGTCCTTGGTTATGTTTTTAACGGAGGCCAGCATCAGATCATCATCGGACAGACAGTTCCTGAAGTATATAAAGCAGTTTGTGAAAAAGGCGGATTTGCAGTAAAGGCAATGGTAGAAGACAAGGCGGATGAAACTGTTAAGGAGAAGCTGACATTTAAATCTGCATTCAATAATGTCCTTAACTATGCTGCAGGTTCTCTGACACCGCTGATTCCGGTTATTATCGCAGCGGCGATGTTCCGTACTGTTCAGACAATTCTCGGTCCGGGCATGCTCAATGTCATCGGCGCAGAAAGTAATCTCTATAAAATCCTGGGCATGGCGTATAATGCAGGCTTCTATTTTATGCCGATGTACCTCGGTTATACAGCTGCCAAAAAGCTTAATGCAAATCCTGCGCTCGGCATGTTCATGGGCGGCATTCTGATTGCACCGGAACTGGTGGGATGGGCTGCCGAGGGAATTACATCAACAACTGTCTACGGTATTCCGGCTCCTGTTGCCAATTACTCGCAGACGATCCTTCCGATCCTTCTGTCTGTGTGGGTTCTGAGCTATGTTGAGAAGTTCTTCAACAAGGTAGTCCCTACAACGATCAGAACGATCTTCGCACCGTTCCTTACTATGGCGGTCATGATGCCGGTTTCACTCTGTCTTCTGGCTCCTCTCGGCAACTGGCTCGGTATCGGTGTCGGTACGGTTCTTGTAAAATTCGGCGGTGTCGGCGGCTTCATCGCTGTGGCAGTTATCGCGGCGCTCTGGGAGTTCCTGGTCATGTCGGGCATGCATCTGGTTCTTGCAGTCACAATGATGACAGTTCTGATGACACAGGGCTACGAAAGCATTGTTTCTCCGGCAGCCTGCTGTGCAACTTTTGCGGCGATGGGAATGGCGCTCGGTGCCGCGCTCAGAATCAAAGACAAAGAAGAAAAATCTCTGAATTTCGGCTACTTCATCTCCGGACTGCTTGGCGGTGTTACTGAGCCGGCATTATACGGATGCGGTCTGAAATACAAGAAGACGCTGATCGGCCTGGTGATCGGTGCAGCCGCCGGCGGTCTGTATGCGGGCATTACCGGTGTAGATGTCTATATGCTCAGTGCTACAAATGTTCTGATGGTTCTCGGTTATATCGGCGGTTCCACAGCCAACCTGATTAACGGCGTTATCTCCTGTGTTATTACTCTGGTAATATCAGCTGCGGCAACTTACTTCTTCGGTTTTGACAAAAATGATCCGATGGTCCGGGAACAGGCATGAAACAGCTTCTGATCCGCGCTGATGATCTCGGATTCAGCGAAGCAGTCAATTACGGCATAGAAAAAACGGTTAAGGAAGGTCTGATCCGTTCTGTCGGAATCATGACAAATATGCCTGCCGCATCTCACGGTGTCCGGCTGCTGGACGGTTGTGATGTCTGCTATGGCCAGCATACAAATATCTGCGCAGGCTTCCCGTTGAGTGATCCGGCAGTAATTCCGAGTCTGGTACAGGAAAACGGAGAATTCCGGACTTCCTCAGAATACCGGAAAGCATATAAAGAAGGCAGAGACTTCGTTGTGCTGGATGAGGT
>JAILGV010000057.1 GCA_024696355.1 Solobacterium sp. | reverse complement strand
GTCACGGAGGAGATCGTGGGTTCGATTCCCATACGAACCGCCATTATGCGAGTGTAGTTCAATGGTAGAACGCCACCTTGCCAAGGTGGACACGGCGGTTCAATTCCGCTCACTCGCTCCATGAGTATCCAAACCGCATTGAAGTGCGGTTTTTTCTATTCTGAAATCAGGAACGAACTGGTCCTGATCATAGTAGGAAGATAAGCATCATAAACCATATGATTAAGAGGTCAGGAGCACCAGTGGTTCCTGGCCTTTCTGCTGTAGGCATACAGTCAGATCGGCCTGGGTAAAGTAAGGACGTGCGGTTTTTTAGACCCGGCAGTACCGCGAGTCAGTAACAAAAAACGTTCTGCTTCCCTCTTGTGTCATATTCCGTTTTATCAAAATGGTACGTAAGAAGAATGAATTATGATGCCGTATATAACCCAGAAAAATGGTCTGATACAGGGCGCGGGGAAGTCTTACCAGGGATTTATGCATGAAGGGAGGTTCCCATGAGAGGACCAGTCATCACGGTAGATGTCTCAAAAGGCAGCTGCCACTATCAGCCGTTCCTTGAGAAAGGAAAACCATTCCGCAAGCCGAAGGTACTGCACGATACCATCGAGGGGTTTGCGGATCTTCAAGCGGTCATTCAGAAAGTAAAAGAGAAGAGCGGATGCGATGCTGTACCGGTAATATTCGAAGCTACCGGCATCTATCACCGCTGTCTCCAGAAGTATCTGGATGATCATGAAATGCCGTATTACATCATCTCTCCGCTGTTATCTGCCGCATACCGCAAAACAAACCTGCACAGTAATAAGACCGACGATCTGGACTGTGCACATATCGCCAAAGCTTATTATGACGAGGGAAAACTTTTTCCGTACCAGAAACAGAAAGACCTGTTCATCAGACTGCAGAGACTGAACCGCTACTATGAAGTGGAATTAAACCATCTGAGAATGTACAAGGTGACCTTCAGAAGCTATCTGGATATCATTTATCCCCGCATGGATAAGTGCTTTAAAGGTCATTCCAGTCTGTATGATCCAGTCGCTATGGAGGTGCTGAAGAAGTATCCGCATCCATCACTTCTTCTCAAGCATAAAGAAGAGACGATCGTAAAGGCTATCGTAAAGAAGACAAATCATAAACTGGCCTTTGTATATGAGATTGTTCACAGGATGCATGAATGCGCAACGCGTTGTTATTCCGGATGCGATATTACTGAGATCGAAGTAATCAAGCTGCCGGAACTTATTGAACAGCTTCAGAGTCAGATGACACTCTGTGACAGTATTCTCAGTGAGCTGGTCGAAGAAGCGCGTGCGGTGCCATATTTCGCAAGTATCCGGTCCATCGTCGGAATCGGAGATAATCTTGCGGCGAGAATAATCGCAGAACTCGGAGACACGAGCAGATTTACAAACAGGCGTGCGATTGCGGCATATGCTGGTCTGAATCCCAAGATACGGCAGTCCGGAGATGTGGACGGCACACACTTACGGATATCAAAGAAAGGCAACCGGCATCTGCGATGTCTTCTGTACCTGGGCGCATCGTGCAATTACCGTCTCAGGAAGAATGATCCAATTTATCAGTTCAACCAGAAAAAAAGGCAGCAGTCCCAATGCCCATTGAGGTCCAAAGCTGCCAATATCGCTGCCGCGCATAAGTTATTGGTAGTAATCTATGCGCTTTCCAAGAGCGGCGAATTATACCGTTCCTGATCGAATTATAGATCATTTCATAATGAATTGGGAGTATGTCTCCTGTTTTCATCACGCTCATTTTGTAGAAATTGATTAATTATAGAAACATACTCCAAAGGGTTGACTTAAGTTATCAAATTTTTGTTATTCCGTATCACGAAATATAGCAAAATATCGTCTGATATATATTAAATTAGATAAAGCATTAAAACAAGAATAATTATATTTATAAAAAGCTAAAAATATACATGCGTTATTTGGCTTCAATAGATACTATGAAACCGCAGGAAAGCGCTTGCACAAACAGTTTGTTCCGGTGCGGCCTGTGCAGTGATGCATGAAGGAAACAGAAAGGAAACTCAGTTATGAAGTGCATTGATATCAATATCCGCGATCCGTATGTTCTGGTCTGTAACGGTGTTTATTACATGTACGGTACCAGAGGGGAAAGTACATTCAAAGGGGAAGCTTTCGGTTTTGATGTATACAAAAGCAGAAATCTGACCGACTGGGAAGGACCGGCCGAAGTGTTTCACAGGCCGGAAAACTTCTTCAGCAAAAAGAACTACTGGGCTCCGGAAGTGTATTTTCACGACGGAAAATTCTATATGTTTGCGACATTTGCGAATGATAAGAACGGACTCGGGACGGCTGTACTTGTGTCTGATTCTCCGGAAGGCCCTTTCGTGATGTGGTCTGACGGATATGTGACCCCTGAAAACGACAGATGCCTCGACGGAACACTTTATTTTTCGAAGGACCGTAAGCCGTATATGGTTTACTGCCACGAATGGAAGCAGATTCATGACGGTGCTGTCTGCGCGGCTGCCCTGTCGGATGATCTGAAATGCAGAATCAGTGAGCCGAGGGTGCTGTTTCATGCCTCCGGCGCAAAGCCGTTTGTTAAAAAGTTCCTTTTCCGCAATTACATCACCGACGGTCCGTTCCTGATCAGAACAGATGACGGAAAACTTCACATGCTTTGGTCGACATTGACAAAAACCGGCTATGCAGAAGCCATGGCTCATTCCGACAATGATGATGTCAGCGGCATCTGGAGCGTTGATGAAACACCGCTGTTTGACCGTGACGGCGGACACGGGATGATTTTCCGTGATTTGAACGGTGATTATCAGCTGGTGCTCCATGCCCCTAATACACCACAGAAGGAACATCCGGTATTTATTTCCATGCGCTATCAGGACGGACGATGGGAAAAGAACTCCTGATCCGCAGCTGAAAATAAGATTCCTCTGAATAAAAGTCAAAAAGGAGAAAAATATGGCTAAAATGAACCCGCTTGCCGTCGGTACATACATGCTGACGGGCAAACTGATCGGAAAACTCCCGTTTCGTGAGAATTCGGAAACTGCGCTGAGAATTGCACAGGAAGGCATTGTACTTCTGAAAAATGACGGCGTGCTGCCGCTGAAGACCGGAAAACTCGCCCTGTTTGGTGCGGGCAGTACGGATACTTCGGTCTGCGGAACAGGCAGCGGCTATGCGTTCAGTCCTTATACGGTATCTGTATATCAGGGACTGAAAGACGCCGGTTATGAGATTACTTCTGATCTGTGGATTAAAAATTACGGCAGATACAAGAAAGAATCTGAGAAGAAGGGAAAAAAGCTGACTGTTCTGGACAAACGTTTCTCCGGAATGACGCCGTATTTTGATGTTGCAGAGATTACGGAGGAAGAAGTCCGTGCTGCATCATCCGCAGAAACTGCCGTTTATGTGATCAAACGGAATACCGGTGAAGGTTTTGACCGGAAGGCGGAAAAGGGCGACTATTATCTGAGTGATAATGAAAAAGCGAACATCGAACTGCTCGGAAAGAATTTCAAAAAGACAGCGGTTGTTCTGAATACCTGCATCATTGACTGCAGCTGGCTTCAGGAAAACGAAAACGTCAGTGCTGTTATACTGCTGGGACAGTCCGGACTGGAAGCCGGTCATGCGCTGGCGGATATTATCAGCGGAAATATCTCCCCGAGCGGCAGACTGACAGATACTTTTGCACTTTCCTACGGGGATTATCCTGCCAGTGAAACATTCTCCCACAATGACGGAAATGTTCTGCAGGAAGACTACCGTGAGGATATTTATGTCGGCTACAGGCATTTTGATACAAAGAAGCTGGATGTTGTATATCCGTTCGGCTACGGCTTGAGCTATACACAGTTTGCATATGAAAACATTGAGGTGACTGCCGGCTGGAAACAGGTCTGTGTAAAGCTGGATGTCAGAAATACCGGAACTGCCTCCTCCAGGGAAGTTGTTCAGCTCTATGTCAGTGCGCCGGAGGGGAAGCTGAGAAAGCCGTATCAGGAACTGAAGGCCTTTGCCAAAACAGAAACACTCGCACCCGGGAAAACAGAGCGGATCAGTCTCTGCTTTGAAACGAAGGATCTTGCAAGTTATGATGAGGAACGGTCCTGCTGGCTGATGGAAAAGGGAAAATATCTGCTCAGGCTCGGCAGGCATTCGAGAGATACCGAAATTATTGCCGCAGCAGAACTTGATGAAGATGTTGTTACGGTACAGCTGGAAAAAGAACTCAGCTGTGACCGTGAACTGGAATTCTTTGAATATCTGTCATTCCCCACTGCGGAGTATGAAGGGACAGTTCTCCCTCTGAAAGGCAGTGAGTATGCAGCAGCTGACGGAAGAAGCACGATTTCCCGGACGCTGAAGCAGTATGCATGTGAAGACCGTGAGCTTTCCCAAAGCAGTTATAAATTCAGATGGAATACCGGAGAGGAAATTGAAAAAGTCAGAACGATCCGGAACGCAACGCTGCTGGATGTTGCCGACGGCAAAATCACCATGGAAGAATTCGTTTCGACACTGGATGATGAAGTACTGGTCCGCCTGCTTACCGGCTCCGGTCAGGAAACACCTTACCAGGCTGAAAGCAGACTTCCCAAAAATGCATTCAGATCCGTCTTCAATAGTGCGGCGAGCGGAAAGACAACAGATCTTTTCTCGAAGACTCTCGGCATCCCGGCAGCTTCCCTGGCTGACGGCCCGGCAGGTCTGCATCTGATGGGAACGCCTTCCACGGCTTTCCCTGTCGGAATGGTGCTGGCACAGACATTTAACCGCAGGCTCAGCTATGAGATGGGTGATGCCTACGGAAAGGAAATGGAGCACTGTGATATTGCACTGTGTCTGGGTCCGGGCATGAATATACACCGTGATCCGCTCTGCGGCAGAAACTTTGAGTATTATTCAGAGGATCCGCTTGTGACCGGGTTTGCGGCGATGGATTTCACCAACGGTCTGCAGGAAAAACATCAGGGATTCGGAGTCGCCCTCAAGCACTTCTGCTGCAACAATCAGGAATCGGAACGTGCCAATTCAAATTCCTCCGTCAGTGAAAGAGCACTGCGCGAGATTTATCTCAAAGGATTTGAGATTGCCGTGAAGGGATCTCATCCGGCAACGGTCATGTCTTCCTACAACAAGCTAAACGGCATTCATACATCTTCACGGTACGATCTGCTGACGGATGTGCTGCGTGGTGAATGGGGCTTTGACGGTTTTGTTATGACAGACTGGGACGGTGCCTCCGACAGGATCGAGGATCTTGCGGCAGGAAATGACATTATCATGGGCGGTTATACGACCGACGTGTTTATCGCATGCATGAACGGCAAAGCACCGGAGTTTAATGAGGACGGATCGGTTAAGCAGAAGAAGATCAAGATGTACGGTGGCGTCATGAGCAAGACGCTGGACCTCTATAATGCCTTCCTGCCGGCAGCGGACGGACCGGATACGGTTGAGGCACCGTACCGGGATGAACCGGCTGAAAGTGTCAGGAAACTCTGTGAAGAGGGAACTGCGGTTATTGACACGGACAGAAAAGTTGTGATTTATAAAGGGTATGACCGCTCCCGTGCATTAAAGAGAAGCATGGTTCAGAGAAATGCGATCCGGGTTCTGAATTATCTTGCATTCGGCGCCCCGATGAAGATTTCCAGACGGAGCAGATAATATCAGGCGGCATCACTTTGGTGCCGCATTTTGTCATAAGAGGAACTGAACATGAAAGCTGTCAACCTGAAAGCCGACCAGCTGACGGCACCGCTCGGTCTTGAAAACAGAAGACCTGTAATCAGCTGGAACTGTTCCGGAGGGATACGCCAGAGTGCGTATGAATACCGGATTATCGTCAATGACACTGAACGCTTTTCATCGGAAAAGATTGATTCGGATGAAATGTCTTTCCTGTGCCCGTTCGGATTTGCGGAAAAAGACAGGGTGGAGATCTGCATCTGTCTTTTCGATGAAAACGGAGAAAAAGGAGAGGAGAGCTCTCTGCATTTTGAAATGGGCATAGCTTTCTGGAAAGCCAGATGGATCGATCCCGAACCGGAACACGGCAGGGAACGTCAGCCGGCATCAGTTCTGAAAAAGGAGTTCCGGGTTGCCGGAACCGGCAGGGCAAGGCTGTATATTACCTGCCACGGGCTTTACCGTGTCTTTATCAACAAGCAAAGAGTCGGGGATTTTGTCCTGGCTCCGGGAACGGATGACTACCGCAGAAGGCTCCAGTATCAGGTTTATGACGTCGGTGATATGCTGCGTGAAGGTGCAAATCTGATTGAAGTCGTCATCGGTGACGGCTGGTACAGGGGCAACAACGGAATTGACGGACACAACCATGTCTTCGGGGATGATCTGGCACTGCTATGTCAGCTGGAGGTCAGCGGCGAACCTGTTCTGATCAGTGATGAGTCCTGGTTTGCATCCCAGGACGGTCCGATCCGCTTCACTGATATGGAAATCGGTGAAGTTTATGACAGCCGCAGGGAAGAGATCAGTACCTGGCATGAAGTGAAGCCTGCTGATTACGGATACGAACAGCTGGTGTGCAGCGATGAAGTTTTCATAAAGGAACATGAAATTTTTGAGGGCAGACGGATTGCAGTGCCCGATCAGTCAATTGTCTATGATTTCGGGCAGAATCTGGCAGGCTATACTTCCTTTGTGCTGAATGCGGAGGAAGGTCAGAAAATTACGATCTGGCACGGTGAAACACTGGACGAAAACGGAAATTTCACACAGCGCAACATTGACCCGGGGAAACGGAATAAAAACGGGGGAATTCCGCAGAAGACAGAATACATCTGCAGGCAGGGACTGAATGTTTATCAGCCGTCCTTTTCCATCTTCGGGTTCCGGTATATCCGGGTTGAGACAGACATTGATCTGACAGATGCGCAGTTCAGGGCAGCTGCAGTATATTCCGATATGGAACAGACAGCCGGCTTCCGCTGCTCAAATGAGGAAGTCAACCAGCTCTTTCACAACTGTGTCTGGTCGATGAAGTCGAACTTTGTCGATATTCCCACTGACTGCCCGCACCGGGAACGGAGCGGCTGGACAGGAGACGCTGCCGTCTTTGTCCGGACAGGCCTGCTGCTTCATGACTGTTATACTGTTTACAGGAAGTGGCTGAAGGAATGTGTTCTGAATCAGAAAAAAAACGGAATCATTACAAATGTCGCCCCGCCGATCAGCAGGGACGGAGATTTCTATTCGAAGTTTATAGACGGGTCAACCGGGTGGGGTGATGCCATTGTCATCATTCCCTATAACATGTACCGTTTCTCAGGTGACAGGCGGATCCTGGAAGAAAACTATGATGCCATGAAAGGCTGGATCGGTTATCTGAACGGGCTGGCGAAAAAGAAAAAGATGCGGAATATGTTCCGCAGGGAAAGATATCGGGATTACATCATTGAGACCGGGTTCCACTGGGGTGAATGGTGCCAGCCGGATGTTGACAGTACTTCAGAGCTGAAGGAGAATCTGAAAACAGCGCCGAAGTCGGCCACAGCATACTACTTCTACAGCTGCCGGCTGCTGTCCGAGATTGCGGAGATCCTGGGCAGAACGGAAGATGCGGCAGAATACCGTTCGCTTTCCGGCAGGATCAGGGAAGCCTATATCCGTGCCTTTACTGATGACGGCATCGTCCGCGGTGACAGGCAGTGTGATTATCTCAGGGCGATAGAGTTTGACCTGACGGACCGCAAAGAGGAAAATGCGGCACTTCTGAATGAAATGCTTGTCCGCAGCGGATATCATCTGAATACCGGATTTCTGTCAACGCAGTACCTCTGTCCTGTTCTCTGCCGTTACGGCTATGCAGAAACAGCATACCGTCTTCTTCTGCAGACGGAAAATCCGTCCTGGCTGCATCAGGTCAGAAAGGGAGCGACGACAGTCTGGGAGAACTGGAACGGAATCGAAAGCGGAGGCAATGCTTCCCTGAATCACTATTCCTACGGGACGATTGCCGGCTGGCTGATTTCGGGAGTCTGCGGCATTGAATACGAAAACCGAAATATCCGGATCCGTCCCTGTCCCGACCGCTCTCTGGTATATGCCCAGGCATTCTATAAGAGTCCGGAAGGTATGATCCGCTCATCCTGGAGATACAGCGGGGAAGGAATCGATTTTGAATTTGAACTGCCGGCCGGTGCAGCTGCAGAGGTTGTCCTGCCGGACAGGACGGAACATACACTGACAGCGGGTGTGCATCATCTGACTGTAAAACAGATATGAGGAGGAACAGATATGAATAAGGTGATTGAAGAACTTCTCAAAGGAAACTGCGGCAGCTGTGTTTTCCCGTTTTTCTGGCAGCACGGTGAGAGTGAAGAAAAACTGAGAAAGATGATGGTGGTAATCCGTAATGCAGGATGCAGGTCGGTGTGCATCGAATCACGTCCGCATCCTGATTTCTGCGGAGAGAAGTGGTGGCAGGATATGGACATCATTCTTGATGAGGCGAGAAAAAGAGATATGAAGATCTGGATTCTTGATGATTCTCATTTCCCGACCGGTTATGCCAACGGGAAGGTGAAGCAGGCACCGGCACAACTGCACCGTCAGTCTGTGGCTTCTTCCTTTACGAAATATTCGGGAAAGGAAAAAGACATTACGCTTAATCTGACGAAACTGTTCCCGCCGAAACTGAGCGCCGGCAATTTCGTGGCTGTCACTGCAACGAAGTTTATGTCCAAGGGTGCACCTGTCTTTGATGATGACAGGATTCTGTCTGTGACGGCAGTCTCCGAAAGCGGTGAGCTGACCGATATTCCCTTCACCAATACAGGGCTTGCCAGATGGCATAAGCCGGAAGGCACATATAAGGTCTATGTTACGGGTCTGAGCAGAAATTTCGGAATTCACCGGGAATACATCAATATGATGTCGGAAGAATCCTGCAGGATTCTGATTGACGAAGTATATGAGAAGCATTATACACACTATAAGGATGATTTCGGAAAAACGATTCTCGGATTCTTTTCGGACGAACCGGAAATCGGCAACGGCTTTTATCAGACCGGTGCGAACCGTATGGGAACAGGAATCGATCATCCGTATTCTGATGAACTGGAAGAGGAACTGAAAACAAGACTCGGTGACAGCTGGAAGAACCAGCTTGTCCTGCTGTGGAACAATGATCATCCGGAGAAGGCAGCGCGTGTCAGACTGGAATTCATGGATGCCGTAACGAAGCTTGTGAGAAAGGATTTCTCCGAACAGATCGGAAACTGGTGCCATGAGCACGGTGTCAGATATATCGGTCATCTGATCGAGGACAACAATTCACACAGCCGCAGCGGCATGTCGCTGGGCCACTATTTCCGCGGCCTGAACGGACAGGATATGGCGGGAATTGACGATATCGGCGGTCAGGTCCTTCCGCAGGGCGAAGACCTGAAAAAGAAAACCCTGTTTGGGGACAGGGACGGCGAATTCTATCATTTTGCGCTCGGAAATCTTGCGGCCGGTGCAGCTGCGGTTGAACCGCGGAAAAACGGGGATTCAATGTGCGAGATCTTCGGGAACTACGGCTGGGCGGAAGGCGTGCGTCTGGAAAAATATCTGGCGGAGCATTTCATGGTCCGCGGCATCAATCATTTTGTTCCGCATGCCTTTACGGGAAAAGATTTTCCTGACCCGGACTGTCCGCCGCATTTCTATGCCTGGGGCCATAACCCGCAGTACCGTCATTTCGGCGCTGTTGCGGAATATATGAACCGGGTATGCACACTGATATCAGGCGGTCACAGGGATTCTCATACGGCAGTACTGTACAACGGTGAATTTGACTGGATGGGAGAATCAATGCCTGTCCAGAAACCGCTCAGAAAACTTTATGAAGCCCAGATTCAGGCGGATACGATCCCGCTGGATGTTTTCTTTGACAAAGAAAGATATCATACGGTGATTGCCGAAGAAAAACTGATCGTCAACCGGCAGGAATATGATGTTCTTGTTGTTCCGTATACACAGTTTATAACTTCCGAAATGCAGGAAGCTCTGGCGGAACTCACAATTCCTGTTCTGTTTATTGACAGGGTGCCGACTGTGGTCGGTCAGAAAACTTTCTGTGATTTCCGGACCGTAAGCCTGGAAAGTCTGGCGGATACAGTGCGCAGGATTGTGAAGCCTTCCGTAAAGATCGAACCTGCCAACAGTTATGTAAGGATGCTGGAGTATACCAACGGAAACAAAATCTGGTATCTTGTCAACGAAGGCAGCAGCACATACCGCGGAAAGATCAGTCTGGATCCTGCCGGAGATTATTACGAATATGATGCCTGGAACAACCGGATCTGCCGTTTTGACAGCAATGAGATTGTTCTGGAACCTTCAAAAGGCCTCATCATTATCAATGACAGCGCGGATGAAAGCCGTCTGTCGGAACAGGTGCTTCCGGAAGGGGAAAAATATCAGCTGACAAAGTTCCGCAGAAGTGTATGCGAAGCGGTCAGCTACCCGTCATTTATAAAAGAGGAGGACATAATCCTTCCTGATAATTATGCGGAAAAGGACAGGCTCTTTTCGGGGTTTATACGCTACAGCAGGGAAATTGAGGCTGCGGAAAAGAAACGTGCTGTCCTGGAAATCACCGATGCATATGAGGGGACCGAAGTATTCGTAAACGGTGTCTCCCTCGGCATCCAGGTTGTCCCGCCGTTTGTATATGATCTGAGCGGTCATCTGAAGCCCGGAAAAAATGATCTTGTGATTGAAATCGCGACAACGCTGGAGCGTGCCATGAGCAAAGACATCGGCAGCAGGATTGCCAATCTGGTTGTCGGAAATGCATTTTCTCCGACGGCGCCGACCGGAATCAGCGGAGAAGTGAATCTGTATCTTTCCGACCTGACTGACAGCACAGAGAAAAACTGAGAGGAAAATGCAATGGAAAAGGAATACTGCAACCCGCTCGATCTGGAGTATAAATATCAGCATTATGCCGGCAATGCCCACAGGGAGGCGGCAGATCCGACACTTGTTCTGTTCAAGGGGAGATATTATCTGTTTGCCTCAATGTCCGCCGGTTTCTTCTATTCAGACAACCTGACGGAATGGAAGTGGCATGAAAACAGAAAGCTGGATATGTACCGGTATGCGCCGGATGTCCGGCAGATCGGTGACTGGCTGTATTTCTGTGCGTCCACCAGAAAAAAACCGTCAGCGATCTGGAGAACCCGCGATCCGCTTTCCGATGGTTTTGAGAAAGTTTCCGAACCGTTTGCGTTCTGGGACCCGGATCTGTTTGAGGATGACGACGGCAGAGTCTATTTTTACTGGGGATGCGGAAATACGGAACCGCTCTGGGGTGTTGAGCTGAACCGTGAAACAATGATGCCGGTCGGTGAAAAAACCGCATGCATCGATCATAAGGAAGATGAATTCGGATGGGAAAGATTCAACTATCCGGGCAAAAAAGCAGCCGGCGGCAGGGGACTGACAGGACTGGCTATGCGCTGGCTCAACCGCAAAGGCCGTCCCTATATCGAGGGAGCCTTCATGAACAAATGGAACGGCAGGTACTACCTGCAGTACGCTGCGCCCGGAACAGAGTTTCATGTATACGGCGACGGCTGTTATGTCGGCAGCAGCCCGCTTGGGCCGTTTCAGCCAATGGCAAACTCACCGTTTTCGCTGAAGCCGTCAGGCTTTATTACCGGTGCCGGACACGGATCCACGATTGAAGATAAAGACGGGAATCTGTTTCATGCGGCAACGATGCGCATCTCCGTAAACGCAAACTTTGAACGCAGGGTCGGTCTTTTCCCGTGCGGTCTGGATGAAGACGGGCTGCTGTACTGCTGTCAGGGATTTGGGGATTATCCGACGGTCCTTCCGGAAGGAAAATACAGTCCCAAAGATCTGAAGCAGCAGTATTTCCTGCTTTCCTATAAGAAGAAGGCAGAGGCATCTTCTAGTCAGGACGGTCATCCGGCTGAACTTGCACTCAATGAGGATATCCGTACGTGGTGGGCGGCACAGACGTCGCAGGCATGGTATCTTCTGGACCTCGGGCATTCATGCAGACCGCATTCCGTACAGATCAATTTTGCGGATCATAAGGTTGCTGAAATGAAAGTCAGCCGTTCGGAACGCTCGGATATTATGACAAATAATCGGTATATCGATTCTTCCGCTGCGCTGAAGACAAGATTCGTGCTTGAGGGAAGTAATGACAGAAAGAACTGGTTTACGGTATATGATGCCTCGCAAAGCAACGAGGACAGACCGCATCCGTATATTGTCCTGGATGAAAAATTCGAAGTCAGATATCTGCGGCTGACAGTGCTGGAGCTGCCTTACGGCAAGGTCTGTGCGCTTTCGGGCTTCCGGGTATTCGGCAGGGGGCAGGGCAGTCTTCCGTCAGAGACAGGCGGTGTTATCGTGCAGAGAGATCCGGACGGCATGGGATGTGTCATACGGTTCGAACCAGCCGGCAATGCCTTCGGATATCTGGTCCGTTACGGTGTCCGGGAGGATAAACTGTATTCGTCATGGATGGTATACGAAAAAACGGAAGTGCACCTGACAACGCTGAACAAGGGACAGAAATACTTCTTCACAGTCGACAGCTTCAATGAGAACGGGGTCTGCGAAGGAACACATATTTACAGGGTATGAAAAAAGCCGGCGGATTTCTGCCGGCTTTCATCACTGTCCGGATATCACTGATCGGCAGCTTCGGGATGCATCTGGTACTCTCCGGGGGTGATCCCGTATTTTTTTCTGAAGCAGTCGATAAAATAGCTCTGTGAGGTAAAGCGGAGGCGCTCCGAAACTTCACGGACCGTCATGGCAGGATCCTGCAGATAGGACTGCGCCTTTTCGAGCCGTGCATTCCGGATGAATTCCTTGATGGTCATCCCGGTCTCTTTTCTGAATTTTTTGGACAGATAATAGTCGGTATAGCCGGCAATGTCGGCCATGCCGGCAATGGACAGTTCATCTTCCAGATGCAGATAAATGTAGTCGATGAGCATCTGTACGGGACGTGAGTGCTTTGAAGTGTTCCGGATTTTGTGCACACGGCCGACAAAATCATGCTGCATCGTCATTGTGATATTTGATATTTCCTGAAAACTGTCTGCGGCTTCGACTGCCTGGAAATAGTGATCCGTCAGAGTGAGCGCCGTGTCCGGATACAGGCCGCCCTCAATAGCAGCCCGGGAAAAGAGCGTGATGCCGACCAGAACAGTATTCTTCAGCTGCCGGAGCGGTTCGGAATTATCACTGGCCAGTTTTCCGATATTGTTCATGGAGGAAACACGCTTCAGATAGTTCAGAACATTCATATCTCCGTTCCGGACCATCCTCATCAGCTCCTTTTCGGCTTCATAGGTTCCGTGGAACTGTGTGGAATCATCAGTATGCTCACCTTTGAGCTCGGCAGGCTGTGAATCATAGTGCAGCTCGAAGAAATCAATCTTTTCTCCTGTGACAGCATAATGAATCATAATGGCGTATTCAAGAACGCGGTAAAAAGATATAACGCTCAGTCTGTTCAGCTGGTTCATCAGTTTTTCGGCTGTCCGGATCGGCATATGTTCTTCTTCCAGCTGCTTCCGGATCTGTTCTTTCGGAAAGGAGTCCGTAAAGAAAGGGCCGACGGCATAGATCACTTCGGGAATGCCGTCTTTTTTTTCACTTGCGATCAGCCACATAGTGCTGTATGCGCCCGTAATCAGTGAGGGCCTGCTGTGAAGTTCCGCATACTGCCGGAAAAGCTCACCCTGTTTTTCCAGGCGCGGATCGTTCAGCCAGGTTGTGTCAGGGCATGTTGTACTGACCGGCAGGCCGTCTTTGTTGTACTGCCAGAGAAATACTTCATGCAGGCAGGACAGGCATTCTGTCAGAAATTCTATGTTTTCCATAGCTCAATTATATCAATAATTGGCTAAACATATATATAAATGATTAATCTTTTTGATTGTGGATAATTTTATGTATATAAAGCTATTAATTGTTACGTGATTGGGAATGTTAACGGTTA